>JACWEP010000029.1 GCA_014653375.1 Pelagibacterales bacterium SAG-MED48
AATTTTGCTAGCTCAAGCATTTCAGTAACATTTTTTTCTTTTGCACCGTCAAATACTGGTGTTGAAATAGCTATACCGTTTTGTAAATTTTCACATAAATCTTTAAATTCTGACTTATTCAATTTCTCAACCTTCTCATCAAAAATTTCTTCTCCATAAACTGATTTAAGAAATTTTGAAATTTTTTCTGTTTTTTCAATTTTTTTTATTATTTTCATTAACTAATTTTTTAACTTCTTCACCAAATTCTTTGCATGCCCATCCTAAATGTGTTTCTAGAATTTGACCTACATTCATACGACTAGGTACACCAAGTGGGTTTAGCACTATGTCAACAGGCCTTCCGTCTTCACGATATGGCATATCTTCTACTGGTACAATTTTACTAACAACACCTTTGTTACCGTGTCTACCAGACATTTTATCACCTGGTCTTAGTCTTCTTTTTATTGCAACAAAAACTTTAACCATTTTCATTACACTTGGTAGTAAATCATCGCCACTTCTAATTTTTAAAACCTTATCTTCAAATCTTTCTGTAATATCTTGTTTGGCTTTATTATACTGATCTTTAAGTTGAGCTAATGTTGCTTCATCATTTACATTACCTACTGTAATTTTAAATACATCGTTGATAGATAGTTTATCAATTGTTTCAAAATCTAATTTAGTACCCTCTTCTAAGTCTTTAACTTTTTTAGTTAAACTAGATCCTGATAAAAATTGAGATGCTCTTTGTTTAATACTTCTTTCTAAAATTTCCTCTTCAACAATTTTATCTTGTTGAACCTCTTCAATTTCAGCTCTTTCTATAGTTATTGATCTCTCATCTTTTTCAATTCCATGTCTGTTAAACACTCTAACATCCACAACTGTTCCACTGCTTCCTCTAGACATTCTTAATGATGTATCTGTTACATCAATAGCTTTTTCGCCAAAAATTGATCTTAATAATTTTTCCTCTGGTCCAGACGCTGAATCACCTTTTGGTGTAACTTTTCCAACTAAAATATCACCAGCATTAACTTCTGCTCCAATGTAAACCACACCTGATTCATCTAAATTTTTCAAAGCTTCTTCATTAACATTTGGAATATCTCTTGTAATATCTTCTTCACCTAATTTTGTATCTCTGGCCATAATTTCATACTCAACAATATGAACTGATGTAAATACATCGTCTGTTACGCATCTTTCTGAAATCAAGATCGAGTCTTCAAAATTGTAACCTTGCCACGGCATAAAAGCTACGGTTACATTTTTACCCAAAGCCAACTCACCTAGTTTAGTAGATGGACCGTCTGCAATAATGTCACCAGATCTAACTTTATCACCAACTCTTACTAATGGTTTTTGGTTAATGCATGTGTTTTGGTTTGATCTTTTAAATTTTTGTAGATTGTAAATATCAACTCCTGATTTAGAAAAATCAGTTTCTTCAGTTGCTTTTATTACAATTCTTTTACCATCAATTTTATCAACTGTTCCTTCACGCTTAGCAACAATTGTTACACCTGAGTCTAGCGCTACATCACTTTCAATACCAGTTCCTACTAAAGGTGACTCTGGTTTTAATAATGGAACTGCCTGTCTCATCATGTTAGATCCCATTAATGCTCTGTTAGCATCATCATTCTCTAAAAATGGAATTAATGAAGCTGCAACTGACACTAGTTGTTTAGGTGATACATCAATATAATCAATATTTTTTGGGTTAGATAAAACAAAATTTAAGTTTTCTCTGCAAGGAACTAATTCCTCCAAAATTTTACCGTTGTTATCTATTTTAGCATTTGCTTGTGCAATTGTATATTTGGTTTCTTCCATTGCAGAAAGATATTCAACATTGCTCTGTACAACTCCATCTTTTACTTTTTTATACGGACTCTCAATGAAGCCATATTTATTAATTTTTGCATAAGTCGATAAACTATTTATTAAACCAATATTTGGTCCTTCTGGCGTTTCTATTGGACAAATTCTTCCATAATGCGTTGGGTGAACATCACGAACTTCAAAACCAGCTCTTTCTCTAGTTAGCCCTCCTGGTCCTAAAGCTGAAACTCTTCTTTTATGAGTGATTTCTGATAGTGGATTTGTCTGATCCATAAATTGTGAAAGTTGAGAACTTGCAAAAAAATCTTTTAATGAAACTGTTAATGGTTTTGCATTAATTAAATCCTGCGGCATAGCAGACTCAACATCAAGGGTAGTCATTTTTTCTTTAATAGCTCTCTCCATTCTATAAACACCTATACGAGCCTGATTTTCAACTAACTCTCCAACAGAACGAACTCTTCTATTACCTAAATGATCAATATCATCAACCTCATCTTTACCATCTCTTAGATCCAACATTTTACGAACAATCGCTATTATGTCATCATTTCTTAAAATTGTAATCTTGTCTGAACAATTCTGTTCTAATCTTGAGTTCATTTTTACTCTTCCCACATCTGAAAGATCGTATCTATCTGAACTAAAAAATAGATTATTAAAAATTTGTGTAGCTATTTCAATTGTTGGTGGTTCACCTGGTCTAAGCATTTTATAGATCTCAGTAATTGCCTCAGCTTTAATGTTATTCTTATCATTTAAAATAGTTGTTAAAAGATATGGACCTTTATTAATTGAATTGGTTACAGATATTTGTAAAGAATGAATGTTAGCATCTAATACTTGTTGTATTACAGCATCATTAAGCTCAGTACCAATTGCAAAAGTACCTTCTTCATCGTCATTTACTTTTACATCTCTATGTAAAAATTTTCCATACAAAGATTCTTTCGAAACAAGAATATCTTTAAGACCATCATTAGCTAATTTCTTAGCATTTAAATAGTTAATCTTATCTCCTAATTTAATAATAACTTCTCCAGTTTTTGCGTTAATAACTTCTTCTGAAAAGTTTTTTGCCTTATAGTTTTCTGGATTAAATTTTGTTTTCCATTTTTCAGTTTTTGGATCAAACGAATATTGTTCACTTGAATAAAACTCATCTACCATTTCAGCTTTTGTAAAACCTAAAGCTAATAAAAGAGTTGATACAAAAATTTTCTTCTTTCTATCAATTTTAAAATATAAAAAATCTTTAACATCATACTCAAGATCTAACCATGAACCTCTATTAGGAATAACTCTACAATTAAATAATAACTTTCCACTTGCATGAGTTTTACCTTTATCGTGATCAAAGAAAACACCTGGACTTCTATGCATTTGATTAACAACAACTCTTTGAACACCATTAGTGATAAAAGTACCACTATTTGTCATCATAGGAACTTCACCCATATAAACTTCTTGTTCTTTAGCAGATAAAATATCTTTAGTATTATTCTCTTGGTCTATTTCATAAACAACTAATCTTAGTGTACATTTTAAAGCTGATGAATAAGTTAAACCTCTAGTAATACATTCTTCAACATCAAATTTTGGTTTGTCTAGTCTATAAGAAACATACTCTAATGTTGCCTTGTCATTTAAATCTTCAATTGGAAATATACTTTTAAAAAACTCTATCAAATCCTTTTGTCAATTCTGCTTCAGAATTAAATTCAGTTAATTCTTTATATGAATTTTTTTGTACTTCAATTAGATTTGGAATAGATAAACTTTCTTTAAGTTTACCAAAACTTTTTCTTATATTTTTCTTCTCAGTAAAAGATAATTGCATCTATGTTTAATAATACTGATTAAAAATAATCAGTATTTGAATTCTTTCTTATTAAATTATTTAAGTTCTACTTTAGCGCCTGCTGCTTCTAATTTAGCTTTGATCTCTTCAGCTTCTTTTTTGTTAACACCAGATTTAACTTCTTTTGGTGCTCCCTCTACTAGGTCCTTAGCTTCTTTTAAACCTAATGAAGTTGCTGCTCTAACTTCTTTGATAACATTAATTTTTTTCTCACCTGCAGATAAAAGCATAATTGTGAAATCATCTTTATCTTCTGCTGGAGCTGCACCACCTGCTGCTGCTGGAGCTGCTGCTGCCATTGGAGTTACGCCCCATTTTTCCTCTAATTGTTTTGAAAGTTCAGCTGCCTCTGCAACAGTTAAACTTGATAGGTCTTCAATAATTTTGTTTAGGTCAGGCATATTTATTACTCTTTGGGTTGTGTTTCAGAATTTTCTGTCGACAAACTACTCATTTTTTCTGAGTATGCAAGCAAAATACTCACTAATTTTGATGC
The DNA here is from genome assembly GCA_014653375.1 of Pelagibacterales bacterium SAG-MED48. Classification (GTDB taxonomy): domain Bacteria; phylum Pseudomonadota; class Alphaproteobacteria; order Pelagibacterales; family Pelagibacteraceae; genus Pelagibacter. Next base: position 4,194 of record JACWEP010000029.1, read on the forward strand.
TGGTGCGTTTAAAATACCAACAATATTAGCTCTAGCCTCATCTAATGTTGGTAAACTAGCTACATTCTGGACACCGGCCTGATCTAAGACCTCTTCATCCATTATTCCACCAATTAATTTCAAATTTTCATTATCTTTTGCAAATTTTGAAAGAATTCTGGCAGACATGATGGCATCTTCACCAAATGCAACAGCAGTTGGTCCAGTAAATAAATTCGACAAATCTTTACATTTAGTTTTTTCTAAAGCTAATTTAGTTATTCTATTTTTGGTTATCTTAAAAATTATTCCATGTTCTCTCATTTTAGCTCTTAACTCATCAAGTTGAGTCATTGTTAAACCTTGATAATGAGTAACCATTACAGCTTTACTATTTTCAAACTGAGCAGTCATTTCCGAAATATAATTCTTTTTTTGATCTTTCGTTAACATGGCTATATCGATTTTCCTAATTTAACTTTATACGAGACACCCATCGATGAAGTTAAAAAAGTATTTTTAACCAAATCACCTTTTAGAGTATTGTTTGATTTTTCTTTTTCTAACGCATCTAATATTGCGTGAAAATTTTTTAATAATTGATCGTCATGGAATGATTTTTTTCCAATACTGACACCTATGTTTCCATCTTTATCATTTCTAATTTCAACTTGACCAGATTTAGCATTAGTCACAGCTTCTTTAATATTTTCAGATACTGATCCTAGCTTAGGATTAGGCATTAATCCTTTTGGTCCTAAAACTTTACCTAGTTTTGAAAGTTTAATCATCATACCTGGTGTACAAATTAGTTTTTCAAAATTTAATTCACCGGCTTTAATTTTTTCAATAAATTCATCGCTACCAACAATATCTGCACCGGCATCTTTTGCTTCTTGTGCTTTGGCATCTTCACAAACAACAGCAACTTTTACTTTTTTTCCAGTTCCACCAGGTAGGTTAACTACTGTTCTAATGTTAACTTCACTTTTTTTTTGTTTGTTGTTAATTTGAAAACTTAAATCTACTGACTCGTCGAATTTGGTAGTACAATTTTTTTTTACTTCAAGTAATAATTTTTCAATAGCTTCAGCACTTAAATCTTTGGTTTTTTCAGGTAATTTTTTAAATCTTTTTGATGGCATTATTCTTTAACCTCGATACCCATAGATCTAGCTGACCCTGCTATAATTTTTACTGCTTCCTCTAAGTCATGAGCATTTAAATCATTCATTTTTTGATTGGCAATATCTTCTAATTGTTTTTTTGAAATTGATGCCACAATATTTCTTCCTGGTTCTTTTGAGCCACCTTTAAGTTTAACTGCCTCTTTAATAAAAAAAGATGCTGGTGGTGATTTAATTTTAAAATCAAACTTTTTATCTTTATAAACTGTGATCTCAACAGGAACAGGTTTTCCTGCCATTGATTTAGTTTTATCATTAAAAGCTTTGCAGAACTCCATAATATTAACACCACGTTGACCTAAAGCTGGTCCTACAGGTGGAGCTGGATTTGCTTGTCCGCCTTTAATTTGTAATTTTATAAATCCACTAATTTCTTTTGCCATTAACTTACTTTCTCAACTTGGTTATATTCTAAATCTACTGGCGTTGGACGTCCAAATATAGAAACTGAAACCTTAAGTCTAGACTTTTCTTCATCTATGTCTTCCACCATTCCACTGAACGATGCAAAAGGACCATCAACTACCTGAACTTTTTCACCAATGTTGTACTCTATACCAGATTTTGGCTGTGCTACACCATCTTTTATTTGTCCTAAAATCTTTTCAATTTCTTTGTCTGATACAGGAACTGGAATTCCTTTTGACCCTAAAAAACCACTTACTCTCTTTATATTCTTAATCATATGATAAATATCATTATCCATTTCACATTTAACTAATA
>JACWEP010000003.1 GCA_014653375.1 Pelagibacterales bacterium SAG-MED48
ATTTTTTGTACTTATGGCTCACCAAGATTAGCAATTACTACATTTTTTTTAAACCTACCTATTAGAAGGTTAAAAAGAGGAGTGTTTCATATGTGTGGCATATATAACATTGTCTATAGAAGATACTTTGCAGTACCATTTGTATCAGATGCAAAAAGACAAGAATTTTTAGAAGATGTTAAAAAGACAGCTAATAATATTTAAAATTTTATTTTTTTTATTAATTTCAATTTCAATCTCTAAAGCAGAACTATTAAAACCTAATAGTGCAATTAACCCTTCAGATGTTGTTAAAATTCAGCTAACAGGTCTCCAACAAAATGATGCTAATTTTAATGATAGCGGTATTGAACAAACTTGGAATTTTGCTCACCCTAATAACAAGAAAGTGACCGGTCCATTAGATAATTTTAAGAGAATGATCAAGGGTGAAGCTTATCAAATGATGATTAATCATTTAAGCCACACAATCACCCAGTTAGGAAGCAGTGATAAATGGGCTCAATTTGAAGTGGTTATCTTAGATAAAGATAAAATTTATCATAAGTTCAATTGGCAAGTTGAAAAGTATACTCTAGAAGGTGATTTAAAAGATTGTTGGCTGACTACTATGGTATCTAATCCAATCCCACTTGGAAGCTCAATTTAATTATCCACAGATACAATTTTGTTTCGTTATTTCAAAAAATTTAGTAGGAATCGCTGATGAAAACAAAAACTAAAGTTGTAGTAGTAGGTGGTGGTGTAGTAGGTGTTAGTGCACTTTATCATTTAGCAAAAAAAGGTTTAACCGACGTTGTTCTTGTTGAAAGAAAAGAATTAACATCAGGATCTACTTGGCATGCTGCAGGACTACTTCCTTTATTCAATATGAGTTATTCTGTTGGGCAACTTCATAAATATGCGGTTGATCTTTATAAAAAATTAGAAGAGGAAACGGGTCAAAATGTTGGTTTCAGTGTTGTATCAAATATTAGATTAGCAAGTACAAAAGATAGAATGGATGAGTATCATCAATATGCGGGCGTTGCTCAAACAATTGGTGTTGATGTAAAATTTTTAACACCTGATCAAGTAAAAGAAATTTGGCCTTTATGTAATACTTCAGATTTACTTGGAGCAATTCAACACCCAGAAGATGGATATATCCAGCCAGCTGATTTAACACAAGCAATGGCTACTGGTGCAAGAAATATGGGGGCAGAGATTTATAGAAATACTGCTGTAATTGGAATTAAACAAACTAAAGATGGATGGATTGTTGAAACTGACAAAGGGTCAATTGAATGTGAACATGTAATTTCTTGTTCAGGAAATTTTGCAAGACAAACTGGAAAAATGGTTGGTTTAGATATTCCTGTTATACCAGTTGAACATCAGTACATAGTAACTGAAGCACACCCAGATATTTTAAAAAGAAAAAAAGAAGGTCTACCTGAAATGGGAGTTTTAAGAGATAGCGATAGTAGATGGTATATGAGAGAAGAAGCAGGTGGTTTAATATTAGGACCCTATGAAGATGGTGCGCCAGCATGTTATGTGGATGGACCATCAAAAGATTCTGAGTATGAATTATTTCAAGAAGATCTTGATAGACTTGCTCCACATATAGAAGGTGCAATTCATCGTGTGCCAGCTTTTGGAGAAGTTGGGGTGAAAAAAGTTTATAATGGTGCAATTTGTTATACGCCAGATGGAAACCCTATTGTTGGTCCAGCTTGGGGACTTAAAAATTTTTGGATTAATGAAGGACATAGCTTTGGAATTACTGCTGCAGGTGGAGCAGGGTGGCAACTTGCAGAATGGATTGTAGATGGCGAACCAACAATTGATATGCTTGGAGTTGAACCAAGAAGATTTGGTGACTATGCAACAAAATCATATTTAAAAGAAAAAAATGAAGAAGCTTATAATCATGTATTTAAAGTTCATTACCCAGATGAAGAAAGAGGAGCTGCTAGAGAGCTAAGAACATCTCCTTGCTATGATAGAATGAAGGATTTAGGAGCTGTATTTGGCCAAAAATTTGGTTGGGAAAGACCAAACTTTTTTGCAACTGATGGAATGGAGCAAAAAGATGACTGGTCTTTTAGAAGATCCAAATGGTTTGAGGCAATAAAAAAAGAATGTAAAAATGTAAAAGAAAATGTGGGTCTTTTAGATATGACAGCATTTGCAAAATGTAGAATTAAAGGACCAGGTGCAGAAGAGTTTTTAGATTATTTAGTAGCAAACAAACTTCCAAAAAAAATTGGAAGAATTGGGTTGTGTCACGCCCTTAATACTAAGGGGGGAGTTCATTCAGAATTTACAATAATGAGAGAAGCACCTGATAGTTTTTATTTAGTATCAGCTGGAGCCAATCAAAGATTAGATCATGACTGGATCCAAAAGTGGATGCCAACCGATGGTACTGTTCAATTTGAAAATCTAACTAACTCAATGGGTGTGCTTGTTGTATCTGGTCCAAAAGCTAGAGAGTTAATGTCAAGAGTATCAAATGATGATTTTACAGCTGAAAATTTTAAATGGTTGAGTGCAAAAAATGTTAATGTTGGAAATGCTCCAGTTAATGCTATGAGAGTAAACTTTGTAGGGGAACTTGGCTGGGAGCTTCATCATCCAATTGAATATCAAAACCATATATTTGATACATTAATGGAAGCTGGTAAAGATTTAGGACTAAAGCCATATGGAATTAGAGCAATGAACAGTTTAAGACTTGAAAAATCTTATAAATTAGTTGGAACAGAATTATCAATTGAATATTCGCCTTACGAATCTGGATTAGATAGATTTATTCACCCAAACAAAGGTAACTTCATTGGGCTAGAAGCATTAAATAAATGGAGAGAAAAAGGTTTTGAAAATAAATTAGTAACTATGGAAATTCATAACGTAGAAGATGCTGATGTTCTTGGAAATAATCCAATTTATGAAAATGATAAAGTTGTAGGACGTGCTACAGGAGGAGATTTTGGATTTAGATTAGATAAATCAATTGCTTTAGGAATGGTAAATCCCAATGTTGCGACAACAGGTCAAAAATTGAAAATTGATATTTTAGGAAAAATGTACGATGCTACAATATTGGATGAGAGTCCATATGATCCAGAAAATAATTTATTAAGAGCATAATGAAAATTTTAGTCGCCGTTAAAAGAGTAATTGATTATAACGTTCAGGTAAGAGTTAAAGAAGATGGATCTGGTATTGTTACTGACAATGTCAAAATGTCTAGCAATCCACCTGATGATAATGCTATTGAAGAAGCTGTAAAAATTAAAGAAGCAGGCAAAGCAACTGAAATTATTGCAATTACAGTTGGTGAAGAAAAATCACAAGACACGGTTAGAAAAGCTTTGGCAGTTGGTGCTGATAGAGGTATTTTAATTAAAACTGAAGGAACTGTTGAGCCATTAGCTGTAGCAAAAGCATTACAAAGAATTGTTGAAAAAGAAAAACCTGATTTAGTTTTTATGGGAAAACAAGCAATCGATGATGATTGTAACCAAACAGGGCAAATGCTAAGTGCATTATTGAATTGGCCTCAAGCAACTTTTGCATCTAAAATTGAGGTAAAAGAAAAAACTTTAGAAGTAACAAGAGAAATTGATGAAGGCTTAGAAACAATTGAAGTTAATGTTCCAGCAATAATCACATGTGACTTAAGATTAAATGAACCAAGATATGCATCATTACCCAATATAATGAAAGCTAAAAAGAAACCTTTAGAAATTTTAAATGCATCAGATCTAGGCGTCGATACAACTCCTAGAGTGCAACAAATTAAAGTTGAAGAACCACCAAAAAGAAAAGCAGGAATTAAGGTAGCTAGTGTAGCTGAGTTAGTTAGTAAACTTAAGAATGAGGCAAAAGTAATTTAATGTCAGTTTTATTAATAGCAGAACATAACAATAAAGAAGTAAGACCTTTTACATTGAATGCAATTACTGCAGCCTCACAAATTGATAGTGATGTACATGTTTTGTTAATTGGAAATAATTGTGGAGATGTTGCTGAATCTTTATCTAAAATGTCGGCAGTTAAAAAAGTATTACATGCTGAAGCTGCTCATTATGAAAATTATTTAGCGGAAAACTTTGCGCCATTAGTAGTAAAAATTTCTGAAAATTATACTCACATTGTTAGTTCAGCAAATACGTTTGGTAAAAATTTGATGCCAAGAATAGCAGCACATTTAGATACATCTCAAGTAAGTGATATTATCAAAGTTATATCACCTGATACATTTCTAAGACCTATTTATGCAGGAAATGCATTTGCGACAGTAAAAAGTGATGATGCAAAAAAATGTATAACAATTAGACCAACATCTTTTGACCCCTGTGAAACTTCAGGAGGATCTGCTGAAATTGAAAAAATTGAACCAACTGAAGAATTTAAATCATCAAAATTTATTAAAAGAGAAGAAGTTAAATCAGATAGACCTGAACTTGGAACTGCTAGAGTTGTAGTTTCTGGTGGTAGAGGAATGCAGAATGGAGAAAATTTCAAATTGATAACTGATATTGCGGATAAATTAAATGCAGCAATTGGTGCGTCAAGAGCAGCAGTTGATGCGGGATATATAAGTAATGAACATCAAGTTGGACAAACAGGTAAAGTGGTTGTTCCTGACCTATATATTGCAGTTGGAATTTCAGGTGCTATTCAACATCTTGCAGGAATGAAAGAAAGCAAAATTATTGTTGCTATAAATAAAGATGGTGAGGCACCAATATTTAGTGTTGCAGATTACGGTTTAGAAGCAGATTTATTTGAAGCATTACCTCAATTCCTAGAGGAATTGAATAAATTAAACAGTATACAAAAATAATCAATACTGTAAAAATCAAAGTTATGCCTAGAGAAGCTATGGAATATGATGTTGTAATAATTGGAGGGGGCCCCTCTGGTTTATCAACGGCTATAAGGCTTAAACAATTAGATCCACAATTAAATATTTGTTTATTAGAGAAAGCATCTGAAATAGGTGCTCATATTCTTAGCGGTAATGTTTTTGAAACTAGAGCTTTAGATGAGTTATTGCCAAATTGGAAAGAATTAAACTCACCAATTAAAACTAAAGTTTCAAAAGAAAAATTTTTATTCTTAGGAAAAAATAAATCATTAAGTTGGCCCACATGGTTACTTCCTAAGGTTCAGCAAAATCATAACAATTATATTATTAGTTTAGCAAATTTATGTAGATGGCTTGCAGAACAAGCAGAAGCTTTAGGAGTTGAAATTTTTTCCAGGTTTTCCTGCTAGTGAAATTTTATACAATGAAGATGGCTCAGTTAAAGGAGTTGCAACTCAGGATATGGGTATAGATAAAGAGGGAAATCAAAAAGATAGTTTTGAACCAGGTATTGAATTGTTAGGCAAAGTAACTGTTTTTGCTGAAGGATGCAGAGGACATCTTGGAAAACAATTAATTGAAAAATTCAATCTATCAGAAGGTAAAGACCCTCAGCAATATGGAATAGGTTTTAAAGAAATATGGGAAATTGAAGATAAAAATCATGAAGAGGGAATGGTTATGCATACAGCTGGATGGCCATTAGATAACAATACTTATGGTGGAAGCTTCATGTACCATGCGGAAAATAAACAAGTTTTTTTAGGTTATGTAATTGGTCTTGATTATAAAAACCCTTATTTATCACCATTTGATGAGTTTCAAAGGTTTAAAACTCACCCAGCAATTAAAAAAATAATTGAAGGTGGAAAAAGAATTTCTTATGGGGCCCGTGCTTTAATTGAAGGAGGTCTTCAGAGTTTACCTAAAATGTATATGCCAGGAGCACTATTAGTTGGCTGTGATGCGGGAACTTTAAATATGCCAAAAATTAAAGGTTCACATACTGCAATGAAAAGTGGAATGATTGCAGCAGAAACAATAATAGAAAACATTAAAGAAAAAAAAAATCTATCGATTTATGAAGAAAAATTTAAAAAAAGTTGGGTTTATGAGGAGCTTCATAGAGCACGTAATGTTAAACCTAGTTTTAGCTGGGGATTAATTCTTGGAATAATATTTACTGGAATTGATCAAATTTTATTCAAAGGAAAATTACCTTTTACCTTAAAACATAAGCATGCTGATCATGAAACATTAAAACCAGCAAATGAAATGCCAAAAATAGAATATCCCAAGTATGATAATATTTTTACTTTTGATAAAACAAGTTCAGTATATTTAACTGGAACTAATCACGCAGATAATCAACCTGTCCATTTAAAACTTAAGGATCCTAATTTGCCAATTAGTTATACTTTAGAAAAATTTGATGAACCTGCTCAAAGATATTGTCCAGCTGGAGTTTATGAAGTCCAAAAAGAAAATGATGTAAATAAATTTGTAATTAATTCTCAAAATTGTATCCACTGTAAAACATGCGATATTAAGGAACCCTCACAAAACATTACATGGGTAACTCCAGAGGGAAGCGGTGGTCCTAAATACGGAAATATGTAGATTAAGATAGATCTATTGCAAACTTTTTTAATTTTTCAATTGGCAAATGTTTAAGAGTATTTTTGTGAGTTCTCTTTAAAAATACTGGACAACCTTTTCCAGCTTCAACAGCTCTTGCATACCACATAGCACATACACACCAACCATCTCCATCTTTTAAACCTGGAAATCCAAATTCAGGATGAGGAGTTATTAAATCATTACCTGCTTCTTTTAACCATTCTAAAAATTCAGTTGTAACCTTTGCGCAAACTGTATGAACACCATGATCGTTTTCATCCGTATTACAACAACCATCGCGATACCATCCAGTTAAAGGATTGTTTGAGCATTCTTCTAAGTCTTCGCCTAGAACATTTTTTTGTTTATCACTCATCTAAATTTTGGTTGGATTGGGTTGACCTTTATAAACTTCTTCTGGATCAAAAGATTTTTGTTTTTCTTCAAACTTCATCTTAATTTCTCTGCCATTTTCTATTGGTCCCATCGGAATAGATCTATAGAAACATGATCTGTATCCAACATGGCAACTTGATCCATCACCAATATCAACAGTCATCCAAACTGAATCTTGATCATCATCTATTCTTATTTCAGTTACTTTTTGAGTAAAACCACTTGTCGCACCTTTATGCCAAATCGCTTTTCTAGATCTGCTAAAATAATGAGCTTCTTTCGTCTCGATTGTTTTCTTTAAAGCCTCAACATTCATATAACCGTGCATTAAAACGTCTTTTGTTTTAGAACACATCGTAATTACAGGTATTAAGCCATCATTATCAAATTTTGGTGATAACAAATTGCCTTCTTCGATTTCTAGGACATTTTCTCTTTTTTTGAACATATGTAGTGACTATTTAGCATATATCTCGGTATATTAAATATTTTAAAATTAAGTATTTACTGTATAAAAAGGCGCTATGAAATTAGTTAAAGACACAGACAATAAAATTATAGAAACAAATAAAGTTTCTGACAAAGAAGCTGAAGAAGCTTTTAAAACTATATTATCTTGGATGGGTGAAGATCCTGAAAGAGAAGGATTACTGGAAACTCCCAAAAGAGTGATGAAAGCATATAAAGAATATTTTAGTGGGTATAAAGAAAACCCGGACAAAATTTTAGAAAAAACATTTGGTGATGTCGATGGTTACGATGATATGGTAATTCAAAAAAACATTTCTATCCAAAGTCATTGTGAACATCACATGGCACCAATTATTGGAAAAGCTCATGTTGCTTATATTCCAAAAGAGCGAGTAGTTGGATTAAGTAAACTTGCAAGAGTTGTTGAAGTTTTTTCAAAACGATTACAAACCCAAGAAAGACTAACAATGCAAGTTGCTAAAACTTTAATGGAGTCGTTAGATGCTAAAGGAGTTGCCGTAACAATAGATTCTACTCATCAGTGTATGACCATGAGAGGAATTAAGAAAGAAAATGCAACAACTGTAACCAATTACTTTTTAGGTCAGTTTAAAGAAGATTTAAGTATTCAAAATAGATATCTAAGATTTACAACCAAGTAATATTGTGTCAGATCAATTTAAAGCTCTAATCATCAATCAAGAGGGTGAAAATTTTACTAGAGAAGTTAAATCAATTGATAAAAGTTTTTTAAAACATGGCGATGTAACTATTAAAGTAGATTACTCAGATCTTAATTTTAAAGATGGAATGATTTTAAAAAATGGAGGAAGACTAGTTAAAGAATTTCCACATATACCGGGGATAGATTTTTCAGGTACAGTTTTAGAAAGTGAAAATTCAAAATTTAAAGAAGGTGATGAAGTAATTTTAACTGGATTTAGAGTAGGAGAAGTTTTTTTTGGTGGCTACTCTCAAATAGCAAAAGTTAATGCAGATTTCTTAGTTAAAAAACCTGATAACTTAACTAGTAAGCAGGCAATGATTTTAGGAACAGCAGGTTTTACCTCTTTGATGAGTGCTTTTGCAATTCAAGCAAGAGAAAGTATTTTATTAGGTGATAAAGTTAATGATGTTTTAGTTACGGGTGCTACAGGTGGAGTTGGCAGTGTTGCAGTTATGGCTTTAACTAAATTAGGATATAATGTAACTGCGGTTACAGGAAAAGATTCAAAAACTGATTATCTAAAATCTTTAGGTGCCAAAAACGTTGTAAATAGAGCTGAATTTGACAAAGATCCAAGACTAATTGACAAAGGTTTGTGGGACGGAGTTGTTGATACAGTTGGAGGAAAAATTTTAGCTAATGCAATTGTGCAAACAAAACCCAATGGAATTATAGCTGTTTGTGGAAATGCAAATAATAACGAACTTAATACAAGCGTCATTCCATTTATGCTTAGAGGTATTAAACTTTGGGGAATGGACTCTGCAAATTGCAGTATTAAAAGAAGAGAATTTATATGGGCAGAAGCTTCAAAATTAATTGATTTTGATTTACTTGAGAAATCAATACTAACAGTAAGTTTAGAAGAATTACTTGAAACTTATCCAAAAATTTTAAAAGGTGAAATTTCTGGAAGAGTTTTAGTTGATTTGAATAAATAATGGATTGGGATAAATTAAAAATTTTTCATGCAGTAGCAGAGGCTGGAAGTTTTACTAACGCAACAATTAATCTAAACTTAAGTCAATCAGCAATCAGCAGACAAATACAATCTTTAGAACAAGATTTAAAAGTTCAATTATTTGAAAGACATGCGCGTGGCTTAACTCTTACAGAGAATGGAGAATATGTATTTAAAACAGCTCATGAAGTTATTGCTAAATTAAAAGAAGTAGAAACATCTTTGGGAGATCAAAAAAATAAGCCAACTGGAAAATTAACCATTACCACAGTTAGAAGTTTTGGTACCCACTGGCTTACGCCAAGAATTCAAGAATTTATGAGACTAAATCCTGAAATTGAAATTGAATTAGTATTTGACGATAAAGAATTAGATTTGAGCACTCGACAAGCTGATATTGGTATTTTTATGAGAAGACCAAAACAATTAAATTATATCCAAAAAAAATTAGTTGATATCAAATATTTTATTTATGGATCTAATAAATATTTAGAAAAATTTGGAATGCCAAAAACAATTACTGATTTAAATAAACATAATTTAATATCTTTTGGAAAAGGTGCGCCATCACCAGTTTATAATCCTGATTGGGCATTAAAACTTGGAATGCACGATGGAAAAAAAAGAAAAACTGTAATGAAAGTAAATAGTGTGATGGGATTACTTTTAGCTGTAGAATCTGGAGTTGGCTTAGCAGCTTTACCAGAATATCTAGTATCGAACTCAAACAATGTTATTAAAGTTCTTCCAAAATCAGAGGGACCTATTACTGAAGCACATTTTGTTTACCCTCAATCATTAAAGAATACTGCTAGAGTTCAAGCTTTTAGAAATTTCTTGTTTAGTAAAATAGGTGACTGGAAATAAGAATTTTCCTTATTAAAACCCTCAATTCTTTTTAAACACTTTACAAATGTTACAAAATATGCGATTGATAATCATTCGCATTGAGAATAGTTATCATTCGCAAAATAATAAGGGTAAAGAAAAGAAAAATAATGAAAAAAATAACATTAATAGTATTAATTTTAGCATTCTTTACAAATATTGGTAATGCAGCTGAAGTTAACGTTTTCAGTGCAAGACATTACGATTCAGATATTCAACTTTATGAAAAATTTACTGCTAAAACAGGAATTAAAGTAAACGTCATTTCTGGAAAAGATAAGGCTCTCCAAAAAAGAATTGTTGAAGAAGGAGCCGATTCTAAAGCGGATATTTATATTACTGCAGATGCTGGAAGATTAGGTGCATTTGATGCAAAAGGAATGTTTCAAAACTCTATGACACCCGTAATTAAATCAGCCGTACCTAAAAACTTTAGATCTACAAATTGGACTGGTATAGCTAAGAGAGCTAGAATTATGTATTACTCTCCAGAAAGAGTTAATGCTAATGAACTTAATGGCATGACATATGAAGGTCTCGCAGACTCTAAATGGAAGGGTAGAGTTGTTATAAGAAAATCTAATAATATCTACAATCAATCTCTTGTAGCATCATTAGTTAAAAATGTTGGAAAAAAAGAAACATGTTCTTGGGCAAAAGGTGTAGTTGCTAACATGGCTAGAGACTCTAAAGGAAATGATAGAGCTCAAATTTTAGCTGTTGCAGCAGGTGAAGCAGATTTAGCGGTCGCTAATACATATTACTATGCTTTGATGTTATCTGGAAAAAAAGGTGCTGAACAACAAGCAGCAGCTAAAAAAGTATTACCATTTTTTCCTAACCAAGGAGATAGAGGAACTCACATGAATATTAGTGGAGGTGGTATACTTAAAAATGCTCCAAACACTACCAATGCAAAAAAACTACTTGAGTTTTTATTAACTAAAGAAGCGCAGAGCCACATAGTTAATAATACATTTGAATATCCAATGATTGATGGTGTTGAGCCACATGAATTAGTTAAGCAAATGGGTCTTGGATACAAACAAGATTTAAATACTAAAGTAGTTAACTACGAAAAAAACCAAGCTAAAGCATTAGAGTGTATGTTAGCTGCAAATTGGAAATAGTTAATTGTGAAAAAGAATTTATTAAATAATCATTTACTATCTACAAGTGTGGATCAGTCTAATGGTTCACTAGTGGGTCAGATAACATGTGAGCCATGTGCACTTAATATTAAAGGGTAAATATGTATTTAAGAAAAATAAACATTTGGTATTTAAGCTCATTTTTAATTTCTGTAGCAGTGGCTATACCAATTGTTACTGTATTTTCTAGCTTTTTTGAAAGTACAAGTGATTACTCTTCAATTATTCAAAATACATTTCTCTATGAATACATTTTTAATTCTTTCTCACTTTTATTAGGGGTTTTAATTTTAACCTTTGTTATTGGAGTAGGGTGTTCTTATCTAGTTTCATTTTATCAGTTCCCAGGAGCCAATTTCTTTAAATGGGCATTGATTTTATCATTTGCAGTTCCAGCTTATATTTATGCTTATTCTTTAACTGCTTTTTTTGAAAATTATGGAACTGCGTTTACGATATTAAAAAACATATTTGGCGAAGGTAATTACAATTCTCAAATACCAAAGTTTGATGGAATGATGGGGGCAATAATTGCAATTTCATTTTCTTTATTTGGCTATGTATATGTTCTCACGCGAGCATCATTCCACTATCAGTCTCAAAATTTAATCGAACTTGGTAAAAATTTAGGTTTTAGTAAACAAAAATCATTTTTTAAAATAATTCTTCCCTCAGCAAGACCAGCAATAGTTGCAGGATTATCTCTTGTTGCAATGGAAACATTGTCAGACTTTGGCTCAGTATCTTTTTTTGGAATTTCTACTCTTACTACGGGAATTTATAATGCCTGGATTTCTTTTGATGATCTTGCTTTAGCAAATCAATTATCATTTTATCTATTAATGTTTATTTTAGGTTTATTTGTTTTAGAAAATTTATCTAGAAAGAAAGCGCAATATCACTCTCCAGCTAAGGGTGGTTTTAAAAAAAAATCAAAAAGTATTTTAAAAGGATATAAAGCTGTATTAGCGTTTTCTTTTTGTGCATTGATATTTTTTATAAGTTTTTTATTTCCTGTATTACAAATGTTATACTGGACTATTATTTTTCCAAAGCATTTAGCAGATTTAAATTTAATTGAATTATTTTTTAACACAACTATTTTAGTTTTTTTATCTAGTATTGTTTTGATCAGTTTTGCTTTTATTTCTAATTATGGAAATAGACTTTCAAAAAGTAAATTTTTAGAAATTTTAACTACATTTTCAATTTCAGGTTATGCAATGCCAGGCATAATTTTAGCCGTTGCATTTATTACATTTATTTCTTGGTTTGATAATAACATTGTTGCTTACTTTAAATTAGAAACAATTAAATCTATTTTTATTGGTTCAATCATCGGTCTTGTTGTTGTTTATTTTATAAGATTTTATTCTTTAGCTAGTAATGGAATTAAATCTGGATATTTAAAAATAAGTTATTCAATTGATGAAAGTGCGTATTTACTTGGTTATTCTAAATTCAAAACTTTTAAAGATATACATATCCCTTATTTGAAAAACTCTATTTTATTGATTGGAATATTAATAGCTATTGAGATCATTAAAGAATTACCAATTACATTAATAATGAGGCCTTTTAATTTTGAAACTTTTGCAACACAAGCATATATCTATGCCTCACAAGATTTATTAGAGGCGGCTGCTGCACCTTCATTATTCCTTATTCTTATTGCAAGTTTCTTTATTTTAATTACATCTAGATATATTCTTAAAGACTAACAATTATGGCTAAAAATTTTTTAGAAATTGACAATGTTACTTTTGCAGCAAGCGAAAAAAGCAAGGTTAACAATGTCTCTTTAACAATTGAAAATGAAGGAGATATTATCTGTCTTTTAGGACCATCTGGAATTGGTAAAACTACAATTTTAAGAACTATAGCTGGACTTGAAAAAATTCAATCAGGAACAATTTCATTAAAAAATAAGATTATTTCATCTAAAAATGTACATATTGAACCAGAAAATCGAAATATATCTTTAGCTTTTCAGGATAATTCTCTTTTTCCACATTATAACGTAATTCAAAACATACAGTTTGGAGCAGAAAGAAATAAAAAAAATAAAAAAACCTTAACAATTGATGAGGTTGTTGAGTTTCTACATTTAGATCATATTAAAGATAAATTTCCACATCAAATAAGTTCTGGTGAAGCTCAAAGAGCTGCGTTAGCAAGAGCATTACTTTCGAAACCTGATTTATTATTGTTAGACGAACCATTATCTAATGTTGATCAAAGTTTTAAGGAAGAAATACAAGTTAAGTTAAAACAAATTTTAACCGATTTAAAGATTACAACAATTATTGTAACTCATGACTCTTATGAGGCATTTTATCTAGGAAGTAAATGTGGGATAATTTTAGATAGTCAATTAAAGCAGTATGATGATCCTTATAACGTTTATCATTTTCCAAATTCAATAGAAGTTGTTAATTTTTTAAATAGAGGAATTTTAATACCAGCAAAAGTCACAGGCGAAAATAGCTTGGAGAATGAAGATTTAGGAACAATTAAGGGAAATTTTATTAAACATTACCCTAAAGGATCTGATGTTCAGTTACTACTTCAGCCAGAGGATTTAGAACATGATGATAAAAGTAATTTGAAATTAGAGGTTGTTGATAGAAAATTTAGAGGAACAAACTTTATTTATACCCTTAAAACTTTAAGTAACCTGCTTATCCCTGTATTTGTTCACTCTCATCACATTCATCAGCATGAAGTAGATGAAAAGTTTGGTATTAAAAGACCAATTAATATTGATCATATAGTTTGTTTCTAATAAATACTATTTCCATATATGAGCAATAGATTTAAGATATTTTTTAAAGGAGTAACTGATGTAAGCCCTTTAATGATACCAGTTGTACCTTTTGGAATAATTTTTGGTGTACTTGCTATTGATCTTGGATTATCAGCACTTACCACAATGGCAATGTCGATCATTATCTTTGGTGGCGCATCACAAATAGTTTTTTTACAACTCTTTTCAGCAGGTGCCTCCTCACTAGTAATACTAAGTTCGGTAGGAGCTGTTAATTCAAGACATTTACTATATGGAGCAGTTTTATCAGAGCATATGTCGGATTTTAAAATGACATGGAAAATAATAATTTCATATTTTTTAGTTGATCAGGCTTTTGCAGTTACAAATCCTTATTTAAAGAAAAGTAATGATAAAGATAAGGTATTTCATTCATTTGGAGCAGGGGCCACCTGTTGGACAGTTTGGCAAACAACCACATTAATTGGAATATTTCTAGGTTCAATAATACCTGAAAAATTAGGTTTAAGTTTTGCAGTTCCTTTAACGTTTTTAGCTCTTTTAGTTGATGATTTTAGAAAATTGATAAATGTAATTGTAATTATTGCTTCTGGATTTATCGCAACAATTGGCTATGAAGTTATACCTTTTAAAGCGTATGTAATTGTAGCTGCAGTTAGTGGTTTATTATTGGCTATGATTTTAACAAAATTTAAAGGATTAAATAATGGTTGAGTGGTCATTAATAGTTTATTGCGGAATAATTACTTTCTTTTCAAGATATCTTATGATTGCGATACTTAAAAAAGAAATGTTTACAGATAGAATTAGAGAAGTTTTATCTTATGTTCCATCAGCAATTTTTCCTGCAATAATTTTTCCAGCGATATTTTTAGATAATTCTGGAGATCTTTTATTAGAAGCTAATCCAAAAATATTTGCAGCAATTATAGCAATTTTAGTAGGCTTGATCACAAAAAATGTAATAGCAACAATTTTTTCTGGATTAATTTCTTATTGGTTTTTAATTTTTATTATTTTTAATTAGCACCTAATTGAATATTTCTACTAACGTTACTTTCAATCATTTTAGGCCTAGCTAGGTTCAGTTTAGACATTATATCAACATATTCATTGACACTTTTAACTTGTAGTCTTGGATTAAATTTTTTTTCATTTCCAATAGTGCTTGATAATTTGCCATTATAGTCGTGTCCTGGATAAACTAAAGTTTCATCAGGTAATTTTAAAAGATTATTGAATAAAGAGTTGTAAGCGTCCTCAGAACTACCGTTTTGAAAATCTGTTCTTCCAGTTCCATTTATTAAAAGTGTGTCACCAGTGAAAAGATGATTATCTAATAAAAAACTATAACTGTCCGAAGTATGTCCAGGTGTATAAAGTGATTTAATCTTTAAACTATCAATTTCTATAACCTCACCATCTTTTACTTTTATTTCAACAGTATCAGCTGGAGTATGTTCGCCCATCAAAGTTGCACAATCTGTTACTTCTTTTAATTTAGATGCACCAGTTACATGGTCAGCATGAATATGAGTGTCTATTACTTTAACAAGTTGAAGATCTAATTCTCTAAGAATTTTTATATAATCATCTGTATTTTCTATTACAGGATCTATAATGACCGCTTCGCGACCTTTTGCCGATGCGATTATGTAAGTGTAAGTAGAAGATTTAGTATCAAATTCTTGTTTAAAAATCATGAGTAGATTAATATCAGAAAATGTTTAATTTTCTATTACAATTAACATTTAATGATTAAAGATATAAAAACCTTGAAATTAAAACCCATTCTATTAATTGCTGTATATTTTAGTTTGATTAATTTTGCTTATTCTCACAATCATTTTCCCATAACAATTGACTCAAAAATAATGATTGCAAAAGGTAAAATTGCATATGAAAATAATTGTGTTTCTTGTCATATGATTAATTTAGCTGGTGCAAAGAATTGGAAAGGTGTTGATGAAGATGGTCATAGAAAAGCACCTCCTCTAAATGGAACGGGCCATACTTGGCATCATGATGACAAAACTTTACATGCTATAATTAAAAATGGTTTAGCAAAATTAGTAAAAAACTACGAAGGAAAAATGATAGGGTTTGAAGACAAGTTATCAGATAAAGATATTGATAGTGTTTTAGCTTATATTAAGTCTTATTGGCCAAAAGATAAATATGATCATCAAATAAACATGAGCAAATAATCATGGAAGATCAAAAATTTAATTGGTCTTGTAAAGCCACCTGGAAAAAAAGTGCAAAAAATACAATGTGGTGTGTGCTTGGTTGTGCAATTGGTGATTTTGGAACTATTTTATTTTTTCAATTAACCCAAATACCTTTTCCAATATTGGGAATAATGATACTTGCAATTATTAATGGGTTAATAACCAGTATAATTCTTGAAACATTTATATTAATTAGGCAAAATTTTACTTTTATAAATGCATTGAAAACTGCATCAGGAATGAGTTTAATTTCAATGTTAAGCATGGAAATAATGATGAACTTAACCGATTATATTTTAACAGGAGGTGCAATTTTAACATGGTGGGTAGTTCCAATAATGTTGACTGTTGGTTTTTTAACACCATGGCCCTACAATTATTGGAGACTTAAAAAGTTTGGAATAAATTGTCATTAGTATTAATTGAACGTAATTAATCAATAAACTATTTTTTAAATCTTAAGTAAATTCTATCTAAATAATAAAATAGCGACAAAGCTCTCAAGATCATAAAGATGCATAGAGAAATCCAAATTCCTGTATTAGAAAAATAATTTACTAAGATTAAAGAAATAATTAAATAAAGAAACACAGAAAAAATCATAGCATTTTTAAGTTCTTTTGTTTGAGATGCCCCTATGAATATTCCATCAAATTGAAAACAAAAAGATGAAATAAAAGGAATTATAATCAACCAAATAGAATAATCTAAACTTAAAATTCTAATTGTATAAATATCAGTCATCAAAAAAATTATTTTTTCATGAATAATAAGATATAAAATAGAAATTATTAATCCTGTAATCGAGCTCAAGATAAAAGAATTTTTTAAAATTGATTTAAATAACTTGAAATCTTTTTTTCCTAAAGAATAACCTACGATACCTTCTGTTGAAAAGGCGTATGCATCCAGGATAAAAGCAGATAAAAAAACAAGATTAATTAATATTGCATTAGCAGCAATAAACTGTTCTCCTATTTGAGAGCCTAAATAGGTAAACCATAAAAAAGAAAAAGTTAGCAAAATTGTTCTAACAAAAATATTAAAATTGATATTAAATATTTCTTTAACTCTTTTTATTTTTAAGAGCTTTTTAATATCTATATTGATTATTGAAATTTTATTTAAATACCAAAATGTATAAACTAAGAATATTAAGGAAGTGACGGCTGCAGAAATTAGTGTACCGTATGCAACACCTTTAATATTTAAATCGTATTTAGTAACAAAAATTATACTTAAAATTATGTTAAGAATTGAAAAAATTCCAACAGCTAAACTTGAAATTTTAGTTTTTTGAAGCCCAACAAAAAGTCCAGTTATAATATAAATAGTCAATTCACCTGGAGCAGAGTAAATTCTTATTTTGAAATATTGTTTAAATAATTCACTAGTATCGTTTGAAAGACTGAATATTTTTAAACTTAATAATAGTATAAAGTTCTGAAGAATTATTAGCGATAAAGATAAAAAGAGTACAAATAATAAATTTCTTAAAAGAATATTTGTTATTTCTTGAAAATTATTTTGACCAAAAGCATTAGATACCATTCCAACGGTTCCCATTCTTAAAAAGCCAAAACTCCAAAAAATCATTGAAAATAAATTTGCAGCTATTGACGTTGCTGATAAATAAGAAAGTTCTTCAAGATTTCCCATTAATGATGTGTCAATAATTCCAACTAGCGGCACTGCAAGATTGGCAAAAAATATGGGTATAGAGAGTTTTAAGATATATTGGATAGAGGATTTTTGCATTATCTTAACTTTAATACTTTATTTAAAAAAAATTTCTAATGATTTACATATTATAAATGACACCATTAAAAAATTGGGATAATAAAACTTGGCTTTCATCTCAAAGATATATTCTTTCTTTTAATAGATTCATATTAAAACAAATAAAACTAGATAGAAATTCTCGTGTTTTAGACATTGGTTGTGGAAGAGGAAAAATTATAAGCAATTTATCTAATAAATTAAAGTTACACAACAAACCTATTGGAATTGATATTGAAAAACATAAAGATAAAAGTGAAAAAATAATTTTTAAAAAAACAGATGCATTATCATTTGTGTCAAAAACCAAAATAAATTTTGATCTAATCTTAATAAAACAAACAATACATCTTGTAAAAAAAAATCAAATTAATAAACTTTTATTAATTTGTAAAAATAAACTTAATACAAATGGTAAGATAATTATTTTAAGTTTATATCCACACAAAAACCAAATACCAACATTTGTTTTAATGAAAAAAAAATTAAAACAATCATTAAAACGAGACAAAAGTTTATTTCAATTAATTAAAAAACATAATCCGAATCTAACTGTTAAAAAATTTATATTTAATGTAAGAATTTCAAAAAACAAATATCTTCAAATGATAAAAGATCGATATATTTCTACTTTGCTCAATTTTACAGAAAAACAAATACAAAATGGTTTAAATGAAATTAATAAAAAATATAAAAAGAAATTAAATTTTAAAGATCAATTAATTTGTTTGATTATAAAAAATAATTAAAGAATTTTTTTTAGTAAATTGTCACCAAAAAATAATTTGTGAACAATTACTGCTAAAATGTGGACAATGACTAAAACAATCAACAAATAATTTGAAAAAATATGGATATCATAAAAAAAATCAGCTATTTCAAAATTTTCAAGTATTTTAATCTCCCTAAATAAAATAACTAAAGTTTCTCCATTAAATAATTTTTTTAAAATTCCCGAAATAGTAATTAATAAAATTGTCACATATAATAAGAGATGATTGGTTTTTGCTAAGAATTTCTGTCCTTTAAAAATACTTGGCTCTAACTTTGGTGGTGGATTAATAATTTTATTTATTAGTCTTAAAATAACCAGATAAAACATAGATAAACCAACTAACACATGTATATTTTCAATATTTATTCTTTCTGGTCCAAAATCTAAATCGACTAAATAAAATCCTAGAGGAATTTGAATAAAAATTAAAATTGCACTTGCCCAATGCAATATTTTTGAAATTAAACTATACTCTGATAAAGTATTTTTATCATGCATTTTATAATTAAACATATTGTGAGTAATATTGGTATTAGTTTGTTTTTAATTTTTTCAATACTAATTGGCTCAAATGCTTATTCTGAGCAATCCGCTGAAGATATTATTAAGGAGAGAAAAGCATTATTTAGCAAGAATTATAAAACTGCCAAAAGAGTTCAAGCTTTGTCAGCTAAAGGTGAATTTGATAAAGCAAAAGAATTAATGATTGTAATGAGTGAAAATTATAAAGATTTATTAGAACTATTTCCTGAAAATTCAAAAGAAGGTTTTAAAACTGGGTCTTTGCCGATTATTTGGGATGACAAAGAGAATTTTAATACTCTTATGCAGAAATCATCTGATGATATGATTAAATTAACTTCAATTATTGAAACTGTCGAAGATGTCAACATTCCAATTAGAGAATTGATGTGGGGTAACTGTAAGGCTTGTCACAGTAAGTATAGAGAAGAACATTAATTTTTATCCATAATTTTTAGTTAAATATGATCCCTCAAAGATTTAAAGAACATTTAGAAGAATACATAAGTCAAGAGTTGTATGTTCAAATAGCAATTATTAAAGGCAAAGAAAAAGTTTCTACAGACTCTGCAATAAATAAATATCTTAAAAGTAATCACTTTAAAGATTTCTCAAATGGAAAACCATTTGATCATTTTATAGATGGTCTTAGAGATAAATGCCTTGGTATGCTAAAAAATTCACCAATGAAAAACAAACAAACAACTGATGAAACTATTTTAGAATTACAAAATAAATTAAAAGAGTTAAGTGATGAAGAGTTAGACAATACCTATTGGGAAATTGAAACTGGTGAATTTTTTTCCAGTAATCAAATTAAAGAATTAGAAAGTAATCGTAGTGAATTAATTGAAAAATTAAATATTACAAAAAATAAAAATGAAGTTTTTCAAACAATTATAAGTTTTTGTAAAAGCTATGAAGAGCTATGCCAAAAAAAATATCCTGAAGCCCCATTACCATTAGAAATATTAAAATCAATTAATTAGCTTAAATTAAGGCAATGCAGTGATTTTAAATTTTAAAACCTTATTGTATTATACTGATTAAACCTTATATATCCTCAAATCTAATGTCAGAAAATCAAATAATCATTAATAATTTATCTAAAGTCTATAGCAATGGATTTGATGCTTTAAAGACAGTCAGTCTTAATATTAAAAAAGGTGAGATTTTAGCAATGCTTGGACCTAATGGTGCTGGTAAAACTACTTTGATTAATATTATCTGTGGAATAGTAAAACCTTCTTCAGGATCTGTGACTATTGATGGGTTTGATATTATAGACGATTATAGAGAAACAAGATCTAGAATTGGTTTAGTTCCACAAGAGCTTACATTAGAACTATTTGAAACAGTTTTTAACAATGTTTCATATTCAAGAGGTTTATATGGAAAAAAACCTAGTCCCGAGCATATTGAAAAAACTCTTAAAGATTTAAGTCTTTGGGATAAAAAAGATCAAAGACTAAGACAATTATCTGGAGGAATGAAGAGAAGAGTTTTAATTGCTAAAGCTCTCTCTCACGAACCATCAATTTTATTTTTAGATGAACCTACGGCGGGCGTTGATGTTGAGCTTAGAAAAGATATGTGGAAAATAGTAGAGGAGTTAAAAAGAACAGGAGTTACAATTATTTTGACTACCCATTACATTGAAGAAGCAGAAGCTATTGCTGATAGAGTGGGTGTTATTAATCAAGGAGAAATAATTGTAGTTGAAGATACTAGAGAATTACTAAAAAAAATGGGATATAAAAAATTAACTGTCTCTCTTCAAGAAAAAATAATGGAAATTCCAAGTAGTTTAGAAAAATATAATCTTAAAATTAGAAAAGATAATATATCAATCGATTATATCTATAATATTCAAGCTGAACAAACTGGAATTACAAATTTACTTCAAGATTTGAAAGATGCAGGTTTAAAATTAAGAGATTTAAAAACAGAACAAAATTCATTAGAAAAAATATTTGTTAGATTGGTAAAGGAAAATAATGAAATTTAATTATCTTGCGTGTAAAGCAATTTATCTTCATGAAATGGATAGATTTAGACGAACTTTATTGCAGTCTTTGTTATCCCCGGTTTTATCTACCTCTTTATATTTTATAGTCTTTGGTTCTGTTATTGGTGGTTATGTAGAAAATATTGATGGTATTAGTTATGGTTCATATATTGTTCCAGGATTATTGATGTTAACACTATTAACTCAATCAATTAGTAATACTTCATTTGGAATATTTTTTCCTAAATTTAATGGAACTATATATGAAATCCTGGCAGCTCCAATATCTACATTTGAAATTGTCCTTGCATTTGTTGGTGCAGGTGCATCTAAAACTTTAATAGTTGGAGTTGTAATTTTTATAACTGCTACTTTTTTTGTTGAAGTTGAGGTTAAATATCCATTGTTAATGATTTTTTTACTTTTGTTAGTTGCTTTTACTTTTGCTTTATTTGGATTTTTAATCGGTTTGATAAGCTCTAACTTTGAACAAATGTCAATTATACCAACACTAGTAATCACCCCGATGGTATTTTTGGGTGGAAGTCTTTATTCATTGGATATGTTGCCATCATTTTGGCAAACAATCACATACTTTAATCCTGTAGTTTATTTAATTAACGGACTTAGATTTGCATTTTATGGTGTATCTGACTTTAATATATGGATTAGTATCAGTTCAATGGTTTTCTTTTTGATTGTTTGTGTTTCTGTAGTTTCTGTTCTTCTTAAAAAAGGCTACAATATTAAATCCTAACTACTACTAGCTATTTTTTTTTTGGGATCGTAAAAAGGTTTTTCAACAACTACAGAATTGTATTTACCTTCATTGGTAATTACTTCAAGCTTAGTTCCTGTTTCTGATTGCTCGATTTCAATCATTGCTAAAGCAATATTTTTTTTCAGTCTTGGTGAATATACAGCTGATGTAATTTTTCCAATTTTTTTATTATCTTTTTCAACTGGCCAAAAAGTTGTATTAGGTCCAGTTAACGGTTTACAATCAATTTCTAAACCAACTTGTTTTCTTTTTATACCATCCTGCTTGATTTTCTTTAATGCTTTTTTACCTACAAAATCTATATCAGAATCTAAACTTACAAGACGATCCAATCCAAGTTCAAATGGATTAGTGTCAATATCAGCATCTGCATGATATGATAACATTCCTCCTTCAATTCTTCTAATTGATGAAGTATGACCTGGTTTAAGCCCATGTTCTTTTCCTGCTTCCATAATTTTTTCATATAGTTCATTTCCTTTAGAACCATCTCTAAGATATATTTCATATCCCAGTTCACTAGACCAACCAGTTCTAGATATAATTAAAGGAATGCCATCCAAATTATATTCTTTTAACCAATAATATTTCAAATCTTTTATATCTTCTCCAAATAATTTAACCATGATATCACCTGAGGTAGGACCTTGTAATTGTAACGGAGAAACATCAGGTTCTTTGATTTGAACATTTAAACCTGAGTTAACAGCAACACCTTGAGCCCATAGTAAAACATCACTATCAGCAAGTGATAACCAAAAATGATTTTCATCAAGTCTTAATAAAACTGGATCATTTAAAATACCACCATCATTATTAGTAATTAAGACATATTTACATTGGCCAATTGCAAGTTTTGATAAATCTCTTGGAGTTAATAGTTGTGTGAATTTGTAAGCATCTGGTCCAGTTATTTCTACTTGTCTTTCAACTGCAACATCGCAAAGAATAGCTTTTTCAATTAAATTCCAAAAGTTTTGCTCAGGATCTCCAAAATCTCTTGGAATATACATATGATTATAAACTGAAAATCCAGTTGCTCCCCATTTTACTGTAGAGTCGAAGTAAGGTGATTTTCTTATTTGTGTACCAAAACCAAAGTTTTTATTACTCATTTTTTGATCCTTAACAGTCCATTCAATTCTTTACAAACAAAAAAATAGCCCAGTTAAGGGCTATTAAAAATCATAAGGGAATTAATTTTTTACTTAAAATTGTTCAGATTCAGTTGAACCTTCCATCGCAGTTGTAGAACTTGTACCACTGCTAATCGTGTTTGATACAGAATCAAAATATGAAGTTCCAACCTCTCTTTGGTGTTTAACACTAGTATAACCGTCTTTTTCTCTTAAAAATTCTTGTTCTTGAATTCTAGAATATGCAGTCATACCTTCTTTTTTATATTTTTCTGCTAACTCAAAGATTGCGATATTTTGAGTATGAAAGCCTGCTAAAGTTATAAATTGAAACT
Organism: Pelagibacterales bacterium SAG-MED48; assembly: GCA_014653375.1. Lineage (GTDB taxonomy): Bacteria > Pseudomonadota > Alphaproteobacteria > Pelagibacterales > Pelagibacteraceae > Pelagibacter. The sequence goes on from JACWEP010000003.1 coordinate 23,434, forward strand.
TATAACCCATTTTAGAAATCTCTTGTTGGAAAGAAGCAATTTCATCATCATTTAGATGTTTCTTCCAATTAAATGAAGGAGAACAATTATAAGCTAATAATTTTCCTGGAAATTTTTCATGGATTGCATCAGCAAATTTTTTAGCTTCTTCTAAATTTGGTGTTGCTGTTTCACACCAGATCAAATCTGAATAAGGAGCATAAGCAAGGCCTCTTGATATAGCTTGTTCAATTCCTTGTTTAACATAAAAGAAACCTTCAGGAGATCTCTCACCTGTTAAAAATGGTTTATCATTTTCATCATGGTCATTTGTAATTAGTTTTGCAGCATTTGCATCAGTTCTTGCTAAAATAATAAGTGGAACATTAGCAATATCAGCAGCTAATCTTGCAGCTTTTAAATTTTTAATCATAGTACCAGTTGGAACCAAAACTTTACCACCCATATGGCCACATTTTTTTTCACTGGCTAACTGATCTTCAAAATGAACACCGGCTGCACCAGCTTTAATAAATTTTTTTGCAAGTTCAAATACATTCAACGGTCCACCAAAACCAGCTTCACCGTCAGCAATGATTGGTAACATGTAATCAACTTTATTTTCCTCTTTCATGTCACCATCTTTAAGTTCCATGTGTTGAATTTGATCTGCTCTAACTAAAGCGTTATTCATTGAATCTACTAATTTTGGGGCACTATCATAAGGATACAAAGATTGATCAGGATACATTTCTCCAGCACTATTAGCATCTGCTGCTACTTGCCACCCACTTAAATAAATTGCTTTTAATCCTGCTTTAGCATGTTGAACTGCATGATTACCAGATAATGATCCCAGTGTATTTATATAAGGTTCTGAATTTAATAATTTCCATAGTTTTTGTGACTGCATTTTGCACATTGAATATTCAATTTTAATAGAACCTCTTAATCTCTCAACTTCATCCTCAGTGTAGTCACGTTTAATTCCGGCAAATCTTTTTAAGTCGTAAGAGATATTTTCTGCGCTCATTATTTTTAGTCCTATGATGTTGTTTGTTTGAGAAAATTGAATTGGTGCGAATGGAGTTATTATTATTTCTTAAAGACTTGATTTAGCTGTTATCGTCTAAAGATTTAATAAGATCACTCATTCCACTTGAACCCCAATCACAATGATCATCTCTCATGTAGATACCTCTACTATTATGTTGGTCAAAATCTTCTTTTTTTATGATTTGAGCTTCATTTTCAGTGTTATTTAATTTTTTTTTCATGTAAATTTTATAATTTACAGAGTTTACAAAAGCTACTAAAAAGAACAAAATGCTTGTAAATCATAGAAAAAAATTGTAAAAATAAATTTACAAAATTTACAAATAGAAAACATGAGTCAATTAGATTTAAAAATAGGGCCTAAAATCAAAGCTTTTAGAAGGCAGCTTGGACTACAAGCTAATAAATTAGCAGAAGAATTAAGCATATCTCCTAGTTATTTGAATTTAATTGAAAGCGGTAAACGTAAAATTGATGGCGATTTATTATTAAAAGTATGTGAAAAACTTAACATAGAGCTATCACACCTTACGTCAAAAACTGACATTAACTTACAAAACACTATTTCAGAAATTTTAGATGATCAACTGTTTGAAGATTTAGATATTTTAGGACCAGAAGTTAAAGACCTAGTTAGTACAAATCCAAAAATTGGAAAAGCTATTGTAAGACTTGGTGACATTTTGAAAAAAAAAGATCATGAGTTGTTTGATAAGGTTGAAAAAATTTCTGGAAAAATTGTTGATAATAGAAAAAACTCATTTCCAGGAGAAGTTATTTCAGATTTTCTACAACAAAATAGAAATTACTTTTCAAAATTAGAAGATTTTGCAAATAAAGTTTTTGATAAAATTCAAAAAAATAATCGAACAAGATATATTGCTCTTTGTGAATATTTAGATTCAGAATACTCTATTAAAGTTAAAGATGTGATACCTGATGAAAATAAACCTTTTTCAAAAATATATAAGAAGAGTAAAAAAGAACTTTTATTAAGTGATTATAGTTCATTAGAAACTAAAAAACTTCATGCTGCAGCACAAATTGCACAAGAGGGTGCAAGTAAAGAAATTGACAATTATTTATCTAAATTTAGTTTTCCATCAAATGAATCTAAAACATTAACAAGAGTTGCTTTGCTTAATTATTGTGGGGCCGCAATATTAATGCCCTATAAACTTTTTCATACCGAATGTAAAAAGCTTAAATATGATTTAGAATTATTACAAAATACATTTGCAACTTCTTTTGAACAAGTTGCTCATAGAGTAACTTGTTTACAAGACCCAAAACTTCCAGGGATACCATTTCATTTTTTAAGAGTTGATATGGCTGGAAATATTTCAAAAAGATTTTCACTATCTGGAATTGATATTCCTAGATATGGAGGAGCTTGTCCAAGATGGAATGTTTATTCTGCATTAACTAGACCTGGTGTTATTCAGGCTGCAGTTAGTAAAATGACGAATGGAGAAAAATATGTTTGTATTGCAAGAACAGTTGAAAAAGGAATAGGAAGATTTGGTCAAGCAAAAAGCATATTATCAATTGGTCTTGGTTGTGAAGCAAAATATGCAAAAGATTTTGTTTATACAGAAAATGTAAATATTAATGATAAATCTACTGAAATTCCAATAGGGGTTTCATGTAGAACTTGCGATAGATTAGACTGTTCACAAAGAGCATTCCCTCCGTTACACAAAAAATTTGATATAGATATCAATACTAGAGGTGTATCTGTTTACGTGACCGATGAAAGTTCACAGGGAAAATCCTAAATTTCAATTTAAGATAAATGATAAAAATTATTGAAAAATAAGACCTTTTAACTCTAAAAAATAAGAGTACTGCAAATTTAGTATATGATTATTGATTTCTTATAAGAGGATAAACCTTAGGATTTAAATACTTTAAATTTGTTAACATTATTAAAAGTAAAGTTACTAACCCAATTGAAAAACCCAGTGTTAACAAAACTTTAAAATCAAATTTCCAAACAAGTTCAAATAAATTTTCCATTATAAATTTAGAAGCAATTACTGCAAAAAAGGTCGCAATTAATATGACTGAGTTAAAAATTATTAAAAACTCAATTATTGAAGATAAAATTACATCTCTTTTTGTAAAACCAATAATTTTAAAAACTAAATTTTGATATTCCTTAACCTTACCCTGCACCATGATTGCACTAGAAATAACTATCAATCCAATGATAATGGTCACTGCTGATATTAATGTTACAGCCATAAAAACTTTATTTAAAACAGAAGTTACTTTATTTAAGTAATCTGCAATTTTAATCATTGATAAACTTGGTAATACTTCCAGCATTGAAATTTCATCAAAATTTTCTATGTTTTTAAATTTAGTAGTGGCTAAATATTCGTGAGGAATATTATTTGCAAATTGTGGATTGAATAGCATTGCAAAGTTAATACTCAAGTCTCTATAATCAACACTTCTAAAGTTTACAATTTTTCCATCAATTTCACGGCCATAAATATTTAATGTAAAAATATCACCTAAATTAATTTTTAAATCTTGAGCAACTTTTGCATCTAATGATATTTGTAGTTCATTTGATTTTGTTAAATCCCACCACTTACCTTCTGTAATAGGATTATCTTCTGGTACTTCATTAACCCAAGAAGATCTTCTGTCACTACCAATAACCCAATAACTATCATTATCAGATGAAATGTATGTGTTTGGATTGATACCATTAATTTTTACAATGCCTGATGAAACCATAGGCACAATTTCAACTTTTGCATTAGGATCCATCTCAAATATATTTGTTTCAAATTTTTCTTTTTCTCCTTTTTGAATACCAACAAAGAAATAATCAGGTGCTATATTTGGAATAGATTTTGCAATTTCTCTTTTAAAGTTGGTTCCAACTAAAGCTAAAGTTAATAAAAGAGTTACCCCCAATCCTAAAGACATAATGGTAATAGGGGTAATACTTTTGGTTTGAGTAATATTTTTAATTGAAACTTTTAATGAAATATTAGGAGTTGACCTAAATTTTTTTAGAAAAAATATGATTAATTTTGAAAGTAAAAAAAATACACCTAAACATACAAAAAAGGCAGCAAAATACCCTATGCTGTATATTGGGTTTTCTGAATTATAACTAAAGACCAAAACCAAAATAGATAGTAACAAAAAACTAAGAATTACTGACTTTTTAGAATAATAAAATTCTAAATTTTGAAATACATTTCTAAATAAATTTGAAGCTTTTACTTGGTCAATTGAATTAATTGTTGGAATTGAAAATATAATTAGAACCAATAATCCAATTAAAAAAATCTTAATAAAGTTAATAATTGAAAATACTGGTAAAACATTCAAACCTAGGCCATCAGATAAATATTGATCAACAAAAGGGACTATTAAAAAACTAGAGCCATATGCCAATGTAGTTACAACAAATAATAGAATTAATAATTGTAGGTAATACAAAATTTTGATGTCACCCGAATAAAATCCTACTGCTTTTCTAACAGCAATGGACATATTGTTCTGATTAATAAAAGAAAGCAGAGTATTTGCTACCCCAATACCTGCAATTAACATAGCACTGATTGAAACTAGAGATAAAAACTGTGAAAAGTTGTTAATAATTCTTTTTAATCCACTTGCTGAATTTTCAGGATATCGAAGCTTAACTTTTTGATCATCTTTAAATATATTTTCAATTCTTTCCTCAATTTCTTGTTCATCATCATTTTCATTAAACTTTACTTTGTATTCATAATTTAAAAAACTTCCTATTCCATTAAGTTTAAGAATTTCTAAAGTCTGTTTACCAGCTAGTGCCCAATCACCAAATGCAACAAATCCACTAACATCGGGAACTGATTTTACAATTCCTATAACTGTAAATAATTTATCTTGAACTTTTATCTGTTCATTTATTTTAAGGTTTAAAGTTTTAGATAAACTTTCATTAATTAATACTGTATTAGGTTCATTTTGCATTCTATCAAATGCACCTTCAGGTTCATATTCGACTGTTCCATATAATGGATATTTTTCATCTACAGTTTTTATTCTTGTAAATAATGATTTATTTTTATCTCTATTAATTGTAGCAACCATTGTACTGAACTCAATCATTTGAGAGATTGTTGCAAATTCTTTTACTTTTGTAACAAGTTTAAGATTTCCTTCATTTCTATTATAATCAATTTCTAAATCTCCACCCAGTAATGCTTTCGCATTATCGTTTAATTCTTTTTTTAAAGAGTCTTCAATTGTAAAAATTGCACTTAAAATAAACAGACTAATAAACAATGTAATGATTATACTTATTATCTTTTTATAGTTTCTGCTTAAATCTTTAAAAGCATATTTAAAAATTAAATTAACTTCAGATGAATTATTTGATTTTTCCATCTTTAATTTTAATTTTTCTTTTTGCTTTATTAGCAAGTTTTGGGTCATGCGTTACCATAATTAAAGAAGATCCTTCTTCTTTAACGTAATTGAAAAGAATATCTGAAATCATTAATGAGTTTTCAGTATCCAAATTACCTGTTGGTTCATCAGCCAAAATTAATTCTGGTTTCATCGCTATTGATCTTGCTATAGCTACTCTTTGTTGTTCTCCTCCTGATAATTGACTTGGAAGATTGTTAAATCGGTGTTTTAAACCAAATCTATCTAACAAAAGCTTTGCTTCCTTTTCTGGATTTTTAAACTTGTTAAGTTCTAGCGTTAAAGCAACATTTTCTACCGCTGTATAGTTCGGGATTAAATAAAAAGATTGAAAAATAATTCCAATATTTTTTTTTCTAATTGCAGAGACTTCGTCCTCATTAAGCTTAGTGATTTCATGATCTTGAAAAAAAATTTTACCTGAAGTTGCTTGCTCTAAGCCACCAATTAGCATGATTAAGCTAGTCTTTCCTGAGCCACTTTCGCCCACAATTGAAATTGTCTCTTTTTTCTTTGTGATTAAATCAATATTATTTAAAACCTTTATGGTATCTTTACCTGTTTGGTATTTAAGATTTACCTTTTTTAATTTAAGAAGAATGCTCATGAATAAAAGTTTTATTATTAAAATAATTGTTCTCTGTCTAGTGACCATAAAAGTATATGCAATTGAAAAAGTTGTATTATTTGGCGATAGTTTAATGGCAGGGTATGGCTTATCTAATGAGCACCATTTATCAGTTGTTTTAAAAGAAAGTTTAATTGCTGATGGATTTAAAATTGAAGTTATTAATGGTAGCGTATCAGGTAGCACTTCTGCGGGAGGTTTAAATAGAGCAGAATGGACGTTATCTGAAAGTGATATTGATTTAATGATTTTAGGTCTTGGTGCTAATGATATGCTTAGAGGTATAAATCCAAAAGAGACAAAAAAAAATTTAGAGCAAATTATTAAAATTGCTCAAGATAAAAATATTGAAGTAGTTTTAGCTGGTTTGATTGCCCCAACTTCTCACGGTTTTAAATATAAAAAAAATTTTGATAAAATTTATCCAGATTTATCAAAAAAATATAAATTAACACTAATTCCCTTTTTACTAGAAGGTGTAGCCTTAAAACCTAAGTATAATTTAAGTGATGGAATGCATCCAAATGAAAAAGGAACAATTATTATTAGTAATACCTTAAAAAAAGCTATCTTAAATAAACTATAAAGACTTAATCTTTATTTTTTGATATTATTTTTTAGTGAATAAGATTCTAACTATAATTATTATATTTCTCTCGACATCGGTTTTAAGTGCTAATGAAAGGGATGCTAAGCTTGATAAATTATTTATGGAATTAAAAACTAACATTACATCTTCGTCACCTATGATTGCTCAACAAATTTGGAGTTTATGGAGCACACATCCAACGGATGAAAAATTGACTTCAATTTTAGATGAGGGTTCAAGGTTAGTTCAAGACAGGCAGCTTGCTCGAGCTATAAATGTTTTTACTGAAGTCATTGAGTTAGATCCTACCTGGGCTGAAGCTTGGAATAAAAGAGCGACTGTATTTTATATGGTTGGTGAGTTTGATAAATCTCAAGATGATATAGATAAAGTTTTAGAGTTAGAAAAAAGACATTTTGGAGCTTTAGCGGGTCAAGGGATGGTCAATATTCAATTAAAAAACTATGATAAAGCTAAGAGAAGCTATGAAAAGGTTCAAGAAATTTACCCTGCTATGAAATCACCACAGGTAATGATTGAACAAATTGAAGAGATTATTAAAAGACAATCAATCTAATATTAAATGTTAAAATATTATGATGTCATCGTAATAGGGGCTGGTGCAGCTGGCATGATGAGTGCTATTGAAGCTGGCAAACGTGGTCGTAAAGTTTTACTCGTTGATCATTATAAAAAGATAGGAGAGAAGATTAGGATTTCTGGTGGAGGCAGATGTAATTTTACTAATATTCACACAAACCCTAATAAGTTTCTTTCACAAAATCCAAAATTTGTAAGATCAGCTCTAAGTCAATACACACAAAATGACTTTATTAACTTAATTAATAAGTACGAAATTAAATTTCATGAAAAAAAACTAGGACAGTTGTTTTGTGATCATAGCGCTCAACAAATAGTTGAGATGTTGCTTAAAGAATGCGAATTAGCAAATGTAACTATTATAAAAGAATTTATCATAAAAAATGTTACGAAAGAAAATGATCAATATCTTGTATCAACTGAAACTGACAAATATTCATCACAGTCTTTAATTATTGCAACAGGTGGATTATCAGTACCAAAAATTGGCGCCACTTCATTTGGTTATGAAATTGCTAAAAAATTTGATCACGATATCATTGAAACCTTACCTGCATTAGTTCCACTGACGTTTAACGAAAAGATATTGGAAATGTGTAAAGAATTAACAGGTTTATCAGTTGAGGCTATTGTCTCTTTTAATAAAACTTTATTTCAAGAAGGAATGTTGTTCACTCATCGAGGTTTAAGTGGTCCCTCTATTTTACAAATTTCATCATATTGGAAACTAGGAGATAATATTAAAGTAAACCTGTCGCCAAAATTAAACATTTATCAATTATTAGAAGAAAAAAGAAAATTAAATCCTAAATTTGATATTTTAAATATTGTAAGTGAAATTTTACCAAAAAGATTAGCTCAAATTATCTGTAGTGAAAATAAAGTAAGTGGGAATATTTCTGAATTATCTAACAAAATATTAAAACAGCTAAGTCAGAATATTAATAATTGGTTAATCAATCCAACGGGTTCTGAAGGATATAGAACAGCTGAAGTCACTTTAGGAGGAGTTAATACTAAAGAACTATCTTCAAAAACTATGATGTCTAATAAGCATAAGAATTTATTTTTTATTGGCGAAGTTGTTGATGTAACTGGACACTTGGGTGGATATAATTTTCAATGGGCTTGGTCTTCTGGTTATGTTGCGGGCCAATATGCATAAAACCATCGTATCGACTTAATCCATTCTATTTGCTAAAATATTAAAATGTGTGGAAGATATGTTGTAAAAAATCCAGTTACTAAAACTAGCAAGCTAGTTAAATCTGCAATTCAAGTTGAAGATACTGAAAATTATAATGCTCACCCTTATCAAAAGCTGCCAGTTATTAAAAAATATAAAAATGGAAATACTTTAGAGGCTCTTAAATGGGGTTTAATCCCAGGTTGGGCTAAAGATAAAGATTTTAAAGCACTAATTAATGCAAGACTAGAGACCATTGATGAGAAAGTTTCATTTAAAAAATTAATTAAGAATAATCGATGTGTTGCAGTAGCTGATGGTTTTTATGAATGGAAGAGAGAAGAAAAAGAAAAAACCCCCCATTATTTTACCAGAAAAGATACTAACCCAATATTCTTTGCTGGTATTTTTGAAAATGATCAATTTTGTCTAATTACAGAAGAAGCTAAGGATAACATTAGTGAAATTCACCACCGACAACCAGTTATAATTAACCAAACAGATATTAATCGATATTTAAATCTAGAATTACAAGGTTCTGCTTTTTTGAATGAATGTAATAAACCTGATTTGATATTTCATGAAGTATCTAAAGATGTTAACAAACCAACAAATAATACAGCGTCTTTAATTCAAAAAGTAAGTAATGAATAAAAAAATTGAATTAAAAGGTCAATGTTTGTGTGGAGAAGTAAAATACAAACTATCTGAAAAACCTTTATTTACCCAAGCATGTCACTGTAAAGATTGTAAAGTATTGACTGGTTCTTCTTATGTTATTAATTCAAGTATTTTAGAAAACACTTTAACCATTACTGATGGTGAACTTTCAGCAACTAAAAAACTTATAGCTGGTAGCGGCAAGTTTATTACAATTTTCTTTTGTAAAAATTGTGGAGTTTATATTTATACAGATTATGAATCAGCTATTGGTAGATTAAATGTTAGAACTCAAACTTTAGAAAATTCTAAAACATTTCCGCCCCAAGCTCATATATTTACTAAGGATAAAGATGAATGGGTAAATTTATCAAATATTAATAATTGTTTCGAGAAAATGTATGATCCAAAAGAAACTTGGCCAAATGAAAGTCTTATTAGAATTAAAGAATATCTAAATACAAAAAAATGAAAAATATCTATCATTCAGATATTTATAAATTTAATACACCTGTCAAAAGTTACTGGGAAGATAATTCACAAGAAAATCTAAACTTAGAAAAATTAACTAAAGATGTTAAATCAGAAATAGTTGTCATAGGCGGTGGTTATACTGGATTATTATGTGCAATTAATTTAATTGAAAATCACAACTTTGATGTAATTTTAGTTGAAGCTGGAAAAATAGGCTGGGGTGCCTCATCTAGGAACGCTGGATTTAATTGTTTGCCACCAAGCAAGATGTCTTTTAAAAAAATGCAATCTATTTACGGCAATGATGAAACTAAAAAGTTTTATAAAAACTCTGTTGAAGGCTCAAATTATACAAAAGATATTATAAAAGAATATAATATTGACTGTGATGTAACAGGGAATAGCAATTATGTTGTAGCTCATCATCCAAATAAATTTGAGCAAATTAAAGAACAAGCTAGAGCTTATAAGGATGAATTTGAGATTGAAACAGAAGTGTATTCAAAAGAAGAATTCAATCAAATTGGTCATGGTGGAACTGAACAATATGGTGCTTTTTCCTATAAACCTGGATTTGCAATCAATCCTCTTAAATTTGTTAATGGGATTACAAAACACGCTTTATCAAAAAAATTAAAGATATTTGAACACACTAAAGTAGACCAAATTAATAAAGATAATGGATCTTATCTTTTAAAAACTAAAGAAGGATCTATTCGATCTAAAAAAATAGTAGTAGCAACCAATGGATTTTACCAAGAAGGTTTAATTCCTAAAATGGATGGAAGGGTACTGCCTGTTATTTCAAATATCATTGTTACAAGAAAACTTAATGATGATGAAATTAATCTACATAATTTTAAAACATTTTCACCGATCGCTAATACTAAAAACCTTTTGTATTATTATAGAAAATTGCCAGATAATCGAATTTTGTTTGGAACTAGAGGAGATTTAAGTGGAAGTGATCAATCAAATTTAGATATGTCAAAAAAAATGGAAAAGTTTTTAAAGGACATATTTCCTAAATGGAGCAATATTAATATTGAATATAATTGGCGAGGATTAATTGCTTTATCTCAAAAATTAACTCCTTCAATTGGCAAAATAGATAATGAAGAAATATACTATGGATTTGGCTACAATGGAGTAGGGGTTAGTGCAGCTCCTTGGACTGGCAAACAGTTATCTAAGTTAGTTTTCTCATCAAATAGTAAAGATCTTGATATCTCAAAGATATATAAAGGATTACCTAAAAAGTTTATATTTCCTAAATTGAGATTGTTTTACTTTAGACTAGCAGTTCTATTTTATAATATTAAAGATAAGTTTAATATTTAAGAAAATATATGAATTAAAAATTAAAAGAGATCCTATGAATGTATTTATAATTTTATCAGTACTTGTAATTGTAGTGGGGGTTATTTTGTTAGTAGCTTCACCATCAGTATTATTTACTTTAAATTGGAAAGAAAAAACAGGAAAAGAAAAATTTCTGATGTTCTTATTTTATAGTATTTTGGTTTATATAATAAATATCATTTTTTGGATTATAAAATAAGAAATAATGGATAAAGTTTTATCTGTCATATTTATGGTAGGGATACTAATTTTAGTTCTACCTGCATTTTTAAAATCTAATTCAACATTAAAGCTTTTTTTAAAAAACTTATCTATATGGGCACTAATAGTAATTGTTATCTTGGCTATTGTTATATTTTTCTGAGGTAAAAACTTAATAGTAAAGATCTTGATATCTCAAAGATATATAAAAGATTAGCTAAAAAGTTTGTTTTTCCTCAATTAAGGACTATTCATTTTAAATTGGCTGTGTGCGTTTTATACAGTTAAAGATAGGTTAAACATTTGATATAGTGTTTAATACTAATAGAAACTATCTAAGAAAGAGTATTAACAATAAACAGGAGAAGAAATGTTAAAAGTATATTTAGCGGGTGAAATTCATACTAATTGGCGTGAAGAAATAATTGAAAATTGTAAAAAAGAAAATTTAGATATTCAATTTACATCTCCTGTAACAGATCACCCTTCATCTGATGATTGTGGTATTGAAATTCTAGGCCCAGAAGAGAAAAATCTTTGGAAAGATAGGAAAGGTGCAAATATCAATTCAATAAGAACTAAAAAATCTATTAAAGACAGTGATGTAGTAGTTGTTAAATTTGGTGAAAAATACAAACAATGGAACGCAGCTTTTGATGCGGGTTATGCATCTGCTTTAAATAAATCAATTATTGTTATACAAAATGAAGATCATCAGCATGCATTAAAAGAAATAGATGCAGCAGCCTCTGCTGTTGCCTCAGATCAAATGCAGGTGGTTCGAATATTGAAATATGTTCTAGAGGGAACTTTAAAATAAAAATTTTGGATCTTAATTAATAAAATCTTATTATGACTGAATTTATAAACTTGTTCTTTAATCAGCTTTTAAGAATATTTGTTGGAGTAGTATTAGTAGGCTAGATCTGCATTTCTTTATATTATTCTTATAAAGATAAAATTAAAAAGTTATTTAGGATTAATCATGACAACAAAAGTTAATAAAAATTTAGAAGAACAAGTCACTTATCTCCAGAAAGAATTATCAGACTTAAGTAATGAGCTTTATTCTCAACAAAAAGAGATTAAAGATCTTAAAAAAGAAATTACTGATTTGAATAAGAGAATTATAGAAATGGATGGAGAGATTGCATCAGGGGCCATTAAAGAAGATAAAAAACCACCTCATTATTAATATTAATGAGCTCAGATAATAATTCAAAAGGAATTGTTTTAATCCTTATCGCTATGAGCTTATTTTCAATGCAAGATGCATTGATTAAGTTCATCTTTGAGCAATCTGCTCTTTATGAAATTTTCTTTGGAAGGTATTTGATTGCTGCAATTGTTTTATTTATTTACTTAAAATTTAAAGGACAAAAAGTATCTTTAAAAACTCATTATCCATTACTAACTTTTATAAGAGTATCGTTACACTTTATTGCCTTTTCGACTTTTTTTATCTCTATTACTTATATACAATTAGCTACTGCTAATGCTTTATTTTTTTCATGTCCTTTCTTCGTCTCTATATTTGCCAAATTTTTCTTAAAAGAATTTATTGGAATAAGACGTTGGTCTGCTATCGCCTTTGGGTTTATGGGAGTACTAATTGTTTTAAATCCTAATTTTTCAAACTTTGAATATAGAAATTTGTTACCAGTTCTAAGTGCTTTGTTTTATGCAGCTTCAATGACTATTACTAAATACACTTCTGATAAAGATGATGTAAACACTCAGCTATATTACTTTTATTTAATTGCTCTTATATTATGTGGGATCATTTATTTATTTATGGGTAATGGTCAATTTAACAACACTGATTTTGATCCAACAACTCAGTTTATATTTAGGGAGTGGTTTTCAAACTTTGATTATACTTGGAAGTTTATACTATTTTTTGGCTTAGCGGCATCTATTGCATTTGTCTGTATATTCTCAGCTTATATCATTGCATCCCCATCCGTTGTTTCATTATTTGAATACTCATTAATTGTTATGTCCATGATCCCAGGTTATTTTTTATTTAGTGAAATTCCATCTCTTAGAACTTTGTTAGGAGTAATCTGTATTATCTCGGCGGGGATTTATATTTATTTTAGAGAAGGGGTTAGAAAACAATATATTGCTTCTAAAATTCCAACAAGAAGATGATAAATATATATAAGTTTAGTATTAACTAATTCACTTATATCGACTTTATGTTCAGTATTTGTTAATCTTGGATTATGAAAAAATTATTCTTATCAATCTTGGTTATTAGTTCTTTGTTGAGCGGGAATGTATTTTCATTTGGATTACCAAAAGATGTAGGGTCAGGGAACTCTTATACAAAAAGTCTTGGAAGTGGCTTTAAAAAACATGGAGTTAAAATTGTTAAAGAAAAAGATGGTTTTCCTGTAAGAGCTGGAAAAAAATCGGTGAGATTTGAAGTTAGATTTGGGGATTGTGGAAAAGACAAGCCTCCAGGGAAATGGAATGATTGTAAAGAAGATCGTCAAAGACATGAACTTTCGGGAAGAGACTTTAAAGGTAAAAAATGGGTAGCCTTTTCAATCTATTTACCAGAAGATTTTAAAAATGTAGATCCTGTTAAACTTGCAATGGGACAATTTCATCAAAGAAAAGGCAGTCCTACTTTAATGTTTCAATTTAATAGATACGGTTATTATGCTGATAGACAGTTATTCAATACGACACAGCAGATGGTAAAATTACTTGATGTTGAAGATATGATTGGAAAATGGAATGATATTTTAATTCATGGTAATTTTACAAAGAAAGAAAGTGGTTTTTATAAAGTTTGGGTTAATAATGAATTAAAATACAAATATAGTGGCGCAACAACATCAGGAAAACCAAGTTTCTTTAAGTTTGGTATTTACCAAACACATGTAAGTCGTTATCGCGTCTCTGAAAGTAGGACATATCCAACACAAATAGTTTTTTTTGATGAAATTAGACACGGCAAAAATAGAGAAAAAGTCGTTGGGAATTTATATTAAATATAGCCAATTAATAGAGGAAGATTAGGTCATTCTAAGACTTTTTTAAAGAATGTTAAAAAGCCCAAGACTTACTATTGGTAATGAGGGGTTGAGAATGTTTCAATATTCATTTAAAATATAAATTATGTTTACTTATATTATTCCATTTATTGTCTTGATTTTAGTTGTGGTATTTATCCATGAATATGGTCATTATTATTTTGCAAGAAAATATGGAGTTGGAGTAACTGATTTCTCAATTGGTTTTGGTAAAGAAATTTTTGGTTGGAATGATAAATATGGCACTAGATGGAAGATATGTTGGATACCACTTGGAGGTTATGTTAAGTTTTTTGGTGATCGAAATGTTTTTTCACAAGCTGATCATGAAAAAATTTTAAAACAATATAATAAAGAAGACCAAGAAAAGTTATTTGTAATAAAGCCATTATATCAAAGAGCTTTAATTGTATTTGGTGGACCTTTAGCTAATTTCATATTAGCTATAGCAATATTCTTTTGTATTTATACCTTTGTTGGTAAAGACTTTACTCCAGCAATGATCACTGAAGTTCAAAAAGATAGTCCAGCTATGGTTGGTGGACTTCAAAATAATGACGTTATTTTAGAAATTGATGGCAGCAAAGTTGAGAGCATTATGGATGTTGCAAAATTTATCACAACATCAACAGGGTATGTAATCGATTTTAAAGTAGAACGATTGGATCAAGAATATTTGATAAAAGTTAAACCTAATATTGTCTTTAGTGAAGATAATCTAGGTAATATGATTAATAAGAGAATGGTTGGCATTCAACTTGGAGCTGTTAATAATGAAATTAACCATGTAAAATTAGGACCTGCTCAAGCAATAATTCATTCATTTAAAGAAGTGTATTTTGTAAGCGCTTCTTCTCTAAAATATATAGGAAGTATGATTAAAGGGAGTGGGGATACTTCTCAATTAGGAGGCCCTATTCGAATTGCAAAAATTACAGGACAAGTTGCTGAAATTGGTATCTTACCTTTTATCTCTATTATGGCTTATATTTCAATAAGCCTTGGTTTAATTAACTTATTTCCGATACCAATGTTAGATGGAGGACACTTAATGTTTTATGCATTTGAAAAGGTTTTAGGTCGTCCTTTATCTCAAAGAACCCAAGAAGGGTTTTTTCGAATCGGTATGTTTTTGTTGGTATCATTAATGTTTTTTACAACCTTTAATGACCTAAAAGACCTAGGTTTATTCAATTAATTTATTATTCTAAAACGTTAAAAATATAAGTAAAATCAATACTAATTCAATATTCTACTAGATATTGTATCTTAAAAAAAATTAGACACTAAAAAAAAGCTTGATTTATCAACGTTTATGACAAATATGGTTATTAACCAACATAACCGGAGCTAAAATGAACAAAAAACAACTAATTGCATCGCTTTCTGGCTCATTAAATTTGAGCAAAGCGGATGCTGAGAGAACATTTGATACAATTACCAACACTATTTTAGATGCACTAAAAGGTGACGATAATGTAAAAATTGCAGGATTTGGTACTTACAAAGTAGCTAAAAGAAAAGCTAGAGTTGGAAGAAACCCAAGAACTGGTGAACAAATTCAAATCGCTGCTTCTCAAAAAGTAAAATTCTTACCTGCTAAAGCTTTAAAAGAAGTATTCAATAAATAATTATTTTTTTAACAGCCCTAACGTTTTAAAAAACATTTAGGGCTGTTCCTATATGCAAATACTGCATACCAAATTTTCCTAATCAGCGTTAGTTTTTAAAATTTTTAAAATTATAAGTCATAACCTTAACAGGAGGTCTTATGACTAAATTAATAAAGAGAATAACTGCACCAGTACTTAGTTTAATAATTTTATTAAACATGAGTAGTGCGGGAATGGCAGAGACTACAGTTTCTGCTGAAGTGGGGTTTATTTTTAATACTCTATTGTTTTTAATTTGTGGTTTCCTTGTCATGTTTATGGCAGCAGGTTTTGCAATGCTAGAATCTGGTATGGTAACTTCAAAAAGTGTATCGGTAATTTGTGCAAAGAATATTGGTCTTTATGCAATTGCTGGTATTATGTTTTGGCTAGTTGGATACAACTTAGCTTATGGTATTCCAGAGGGCGGATACATTGGAACATTTACACCATGGTCAGATGCAAGTGCAGTTGATACTGGTTATGCAGATGGTTCTGACTGGTTCTTCCAAATGGTATTCTGTGCAACAACAGTTTCAATTTGCTCAGGAGCTATGGCTGAAAGAATCAAACTATGGCCGTTCTTCTTATTTGCAGCTATTTTAGCTGGAGTAATTTATCCAATCGTAATGGGTTGGCAGTGGGGTGGAGGCTGGTTAGCTGAAATCGGTTTCTCTGACTTTGCTGGTTCAACTTTAGTACACTCAACAGGTGGTGCTGCTGCATTAGCAGGTATTATGTTGTTAGGTGCTAGATCTGGCAGATTTGATAGCAAAGGTAATCCAAAAGCATTACAACCTTTTGCTGCATCTTCAATTCCATTAGTAACGATAGGTGTATTCATCTTATGGTTAGGTTGGTTTGGATTTAACGGTGGATCTCAATTAGCATTAGGAACTTTTGATGATGCTGTTGCAATCTCAACAATATTTATTAATACAAATCTTGCAGCTTGTGGTGGGGTATTAGCAGCAGGTGCAATTACAAGATTAATGTATGGTAAAACAGATGTAATTCAAATGTTAAACGGAGCAATTGGTGGTCTTGTAGCTATCACTGCAGAACCTTTAGCACCAGCACCATTTGCAGCTATCTTAATAGGTGCGATCGGTGGTTTGATTGTTGTGTTTGGTACTAAATTATTATTTAGTTTCAAACTTGATGATGTAGTAGGTGCAATCCCAGCTCACTTGTTTGCTGGAATTTGGGGAACACTTGCAGTGCCATTAACTAATACTGATGCAACATTTAGTGCTCAGTTAATTGGTGTGCTTGCAGTTAACATCTTTGTATTTGGTGTGTCTTATATTGTGTGGTCAGTAATGAAAGGTATGTTTGGAATTAGATTAAGTAAAGAAGCTGAAACCAAGGGTACAGATGTTACTGAAACAGGTGTAATCGCATACGCAATACGTGACTAATTGCATAATAATTGCAATTAAGAGGCTCTTCGATCTCCATATCGTTATCTCATTGGAGGGCCTCTTAAAAACAGAATAACTATCTCTCTCTCTTATAGTTAGTAAAGGGCCCCTTTTTAGGGGCCTTTTTTTTGTACACATGCTTTATCATCATAACTCCTTTGATTAATCAGCAATTCTTAAAATCTTAATCATCAATAAAAGGTCTCCCTTAACAAGGAGAGATAATGATAAATTTATTTAAAAAATTAACTTTAGGTATTGTAATTCTATTTAGTATTACAAACTTTGCTTCAGCAGAAACTACTATCTCAGCTGAAGGACAATATATATTTAATACACTTGGATTTTATTTGGGTGGAGTGCTAGTAGCTTTTATGGCAGCAGGCTTTTGTATGCTTGAGTGTGGTTTGGTTACTACAAAAAGTGTATCAACAATTGCTGCAAAAAATATTGGAAAATTTGCTATAGCATCAATTGTATTTTTTTTATGCGGTTACAATCTTGCTTATGGAATACCAGAAGGCGGATACATAGGATCATTTTCAATTTGGAGCGATTCTTCTGAAATAGGAACTGGATATTCTGATTATTCAGATTGGTTTTATCAAGCAATGTTTGTATGTGCCACTGTATCCATAGTTTCTGGTGCTGTTGCAGAAAGAATTAAAATTTGGCCGTTCTTTATTTTCTCAGCCGTCATGGCTGCATTTATTTATCCAATCTCAATGGGTTGGCAGTGGGGCGGAGGCTGGTTAGCAACAGCAGGTTTTTCTGATTTTGCTGGTTCAACTTTGGTTCATGCTTGTGGGGGTGCTGCTGCTTTAGCTGGTGTTATTGTTTTAGGTGCCAGAGCTGGAAGATTTGGAAAAAAAGGTGAAACTAAATCTTTAGTTCCTTTTGCTGCTTCTAGTATTCCGCTTGTTACACTTGGAACTTTTTTATTATGGTTTGGTTGGTTTGGTTTTAATGGTTTTAGTCAATTAGCAGTTGGTACTTTTGATGACGTTACAGCAATAAGTAAAATTGCAGTAAACACTCATTTAGCAGGTGCTGCCGGTACAGTAACAGCAGCTATAGTTACTAGGTTAATTGGTGGTAAAACAGACATTATTATGATGTTGAATGGTGCACTAGCTGGACTTGTAGCAATCACTGCTGAACCTTTAAATCCAAGCCCAATTCTTGCGATGGTTATTGGTTCTATAGGTGCAATCATTATGTACTTTGGAACTAAGTTTTTAGAAAGCAAATGCATTGATGATGTAGTTGGAGCTATACCAGTTCATATGTTTGCAGGTATCTTTGGAACGTTAGTTGTTCCAATTTCAAATCCAAACACTACATTTGGAACTCAGTTTACTGGAGTTCTATCAGTGTGCGTGTTTAGTTTTGTGCTTTCGTATATTGTCTTTAGAGCTCTTAAAGCAACTATTGGTCTTAGAATAAGTGCTCAGGCTGAAAAATTAGGAACAGATGTTGCTGAGGTAGGTGTAAAAGCTTACGCAATAAGAGACTAAAATATTATCTTCCTATAACGTTAAGGGTCCCTTAGAAATAAGGGGCCTTTTTACTTTTTGGTAAATATTTTAAGGGTTTCAAGGACTTCATTGGCATGATCTTTAACCTTAACATTCTCCCAAATCTTTATTATTTTCCCTTTTTTATCGATTAAAAACGTAGTTCGATTAATGCCCATAAATTCTCGGCCCATAAACTTTTTTTTACCCCAAACTTTATATTTCTTAAGTACTTTAATCTCTTCATCAGCTAATAAATCAAATTTTATCTTATATTTGTCTCTAAATTTATCATGACTTTTAAGGCTATCCTTAGATATTCCATAAATATCACATTCTAATTTCTTAAATTTTGTAAGTAATTTATTAAAATCATTAGTTTCAATAGTGCATCCTGGCGTATCATCTTTAGGATAAAAATAGATAACAACATATTTTCCAATTGAATCTTTTAATGAATAATTTTTTTTTGAAGTTGATAGCAGTTCAAAATTCGGTGCTTTGATATTGTTTTTTAACATAATTTTCTAGCAATATAATGTTTTTAAGGTATTTTAAAACACAATTATGACTGTCAAATCAATTCAAACTTTAGTCTCAGAAGCAATGCAGGAAATTAAAACAATTAATGCAGATGAAGCTTTTAAGATGGTTGAGGATAATAATTGTAATTTAATCGATATAAGAGAAGCTAGAGAATTAGAAAAAACTGGAAGTGTTGAAAATTCAGTACATATTTCTAGAGGAATGATGGAAATATTTTTAGATCCAAATAGTGCTTTTTTTCAACAAGGCAAACTTGATCAAAATAAAGAAATGGTCTTATTTTGTGCGGGTGGCGTAAGATCTGCCTTAGCTGTTAAAGCATTACAGAATATGGGATATGAAAAAGTATCACATATTGAAGGTGGTTTTGGTGCAATGAGCCAGAGTAAATTTAAAATTATTTAATTAAATTCAATTCTTCAATAGCATACTCAAGTCTATCCTGACCCCAGAAAATTTTATTATTTGCAACAAAAGTTGGAGCACCAAATAATTCTTTTTCAAAAGCATTACTTGTTAATTCTTTTAACTTATCTTTAACTATTTGATTATTTATTCCTTCAAAAAATTTTTTACTATCAATATTTAAATATTTTAAAATTTTATTTACTTCAATTTCATCAGATAAGTCTAAGTTATCTTTCCAATACGCATCAAAGAACGCATCTAAATAATTATTTTTATGATTATCATCAACATATAAATATCCTCTCATAATATAGAGAGAGTTAATTGGAAATTTTGAATTCCAAGTAAAAGAAATATTGTTTTTTTCTGCAACTAATTCGCAATCACTTTGTAATATTTTTATTTTATATTTATTAAAGGCTGGAGCATCAATTTCAGCTAACTTATGCAGACCACCTAAAAAAATTGGCTTGTAATTAAAGACGATTTTTTTATTTTGTTTAATTTTTTGAATTTTTTTATGTGCTATGAAAGAAAAAGGGCTAACTATATCAAAATAAAAATCTATCTGATTACTCATATAAACTCATTCTTTTGGCATAAAAAATTCTAATTATCCAATAAATGAATAGACCAATTGGACCTATCAAATAAGTTATAATTAAAGGTACGGCTAGTAGAATTTTATTAATATAAAATTTCTCAGCGTCTTTGACAATCCATCCACCTAAAAACAAATTTATAGCAACAAAATGAGACCAGAAAATCATTATGTATAAATCGTCTTCAAATAATCTAGAAAGCTGATTTAGTCCAAGATAAAGAGTAAAATTGCTATAAAAATCATAACCAATTAAATAGGATTTATATAAGATGAAGATGTACGCACCACTTAATATAAAAATTGGAAATATTGAAGTTACAAAAAATCTACAAATATGAGATTGTGGAAAAAAAATTAGTATAAACCAAAAAGGTAATACACCTAAATTAATCCACATATAAAGTGTCTCAATAACAAAATAACTATAAATTTGTTCGATCATTAAAATATATTATATAAAATCTACTCATGATTCCTATAAGAAATAGAAAAAAAACACTGAATGTAACTGTTGAGGAGATGAGAAATTTTGCTTTTGCTTATATTGAAAAATATGCCCCCTCTAAACAACAGTTAAAGACCTATTTATTAAAGAAATACATGAAACTTTCTTCATCCGATATCAAAAAAAAAGATGTAAATAAACTTATTGATATTGTTCTTTCTGATTTAGAAAAAAGTAAATTTATTAATGATCAATTTTATTCTGAAAGTAAAGCTAAGAGCATGATCCAAAGAGGAAACTCAATTAATAAAATTAGAAACTATTTAATTGGCAAAGGTATAAATGATGAGTTTATCAAAGACACAGTTGATAGAATTAAAGAAGATAATTCTGATCAAGATTTTTTTTCAGCTATAAAAATTTGTAAAAAAAAAAGAATTGGTCCTGCAAGAGTAGAGGATAATAGAATTTTGTTTTATAAAAAAGACATCTCTTTACTTGCGCGTAACGGATTTGATTTTGAAACATCAAGAAAAGTTATGGATATTGATAAAGATGAGTATCTAAAAATAATTAATTTACTTTAATTTTTTTCTTTTTCTTCCTCTTCTTCTTTAACAAGATGGTTAATCTTATTTCTTATATAATTTTTAACAAATACAAAAACTAATAATCCAAAAATTGAAACTGAAACGATTATTATAAGTATAATTCTAAGTTGTTCATCCATTATAAAATATTTTTACTTTTGAGAATAAGGCTTGGATTTTTAAGATCTTCTTTTCCATATAATATTTCGTTACCATTAAAATCAGTAATAGTACCACCTGACGAGACTAGTATTGCATGACCTGCTGCTATATCCCATTCATACGCCCTAGGTTCTGCAACATAACCATCGTATTCACCTGCAGCAACCACACAAAATTTTAATGAGCTTTTCATTTTTACATTTTCAGTAACACCGATGTCCTGATAGATTTTTTGAATTTCTGGCTTTAGTTTATTTGAATAAGAAATAAATTTAATTGGTCTATTTTTTTCAATACTTTTAGTACTTAGATTTATTGTTTTTTCATCACTTAACTCATAAGCATTTCCGTCTCCATATGAATAAAACATTCTTTTTTTAGCTGGAGCGTAAATTAAACCTGCAACAGGTTTATTATTAATAATTAAACCTGCATTAATTGTAAATTCTTCCAAGTCATTTATATAATCATACGTGCCATCAATAGGGTCCACTAACCAAAAGTCTTTTAATAGTGTATTTCCTCTATTGTCGGATGTCTCTTCTGATATGATTGGTATATCTGGTGTAATTTCTGAAATTTTTTTTGTAATAAATTTGTTTACTTCAATGTCACCATTACTAACAGGTGTATTATCTGATTTGATTTCTTTTGTAAGACCTTTCTCTCTAAGAGAAAGTGATAACTCACCCGCTTTTAAAAATGTATCTATTAAATCTTCAACAATCTTTTTTACTTCCATTTTTAATTAACCAATCTTTTTTAATTCAATATTATTTGCATTAATTACTTTTTTTCCAACATTTTCAAAATTAACAGTTACTTTTTCTTTAATGATTGATTGAATTTGACCAATACCCCAATCTTTATTGTTTGGATTTGTGACTTTGTCGCCTGGTTCATAATCTAAAATCATTTAATTTAACTTATATTGGAAATAAGTATAAATACCACCATATGAATAAAGAATTAAACTCTATTGGAATTAATAAAAAACCCGAAGATACGACAGTTGTTGTTGCTATGTCGGGAGGAGTAGATTCATCCACTGTAGCCGGTATTATGAAAAATGAAGGCTATAAAGTTATAGGAATTACCCTAAAGCTTTATGATGATGGTAAAGAAGTTGCAAAATCTAAACAATGTTGTTCGGGTCAGGATATAATGGATGCAAAACGTGTTGCTCATAAATTAGGTATTGAACATAAAATTTTATATTATCAAGATAAGTTTAAACAAGGTGTTATAGATAACTTTGTTGAAAGTTATTTAAAGGGAGAAACACCAATACCGTGTGTTCAATGTAATCAAACTGTAAAGTTTAAAGATTTATTTGAGGTTTCAAAAGAACTTAATGCTGATGCATTAGTTACAGGTCATTATGTAAAAAATATTACAGCAAATAATACCAACAATATGTATAGAGCTATTGATGAAAATAGGGACCAAAGTTATTTCTTATTTAACACAACACGTGAACAATTAGATTATTTAAGATTTCCCTTAGGTGGAATGTTGAAGGATAAAACAAGAGAGATTGCTAAAAATCTTGATCTAAATGTAGCTGACAAACCAGATAGCCAAGATATTTGTTTTGTTCCAAATGGGGACTATGCATCTGTAATTCAAAAATTTAGACCTGACTCTTTTAAAAAAGGTAATATTAAAAATTTAGATGGAGATGTAATTGGTGTTCATGACGGTATTATAAACTTTACTATCGGACAAAGAAAAGGAATAGGTGTCTCTAATGATAATCCTTTATATGTTTTGAAGATTAATTCTGAACAAAATGAAATAATAGTAGGACCAAAAGAAAAACTAGGAAAAAAAGAAATTTCTTTAAAAGATTTAAATTTGTTAACCAATAAAAAAGACTTAGATCAGAATATTTTTGTAAAAGTTAGATCTACAGGTAATCTTCTTGAGGCAAAAGTAGATTTGAAAGACCATAATACTGCCCAGGTCAGTTTGGTGAATCCTGAAGATGGAATTTCTCCTGGACAGGCATGCGTATTTTATAGCAAAGACCAATATGGCCATAAAGTTCTTGGAGGTGGTTGGATTAAAGAATAGAGGAGAAATTACTTTTTCTTATTTTTTCTTTTCGCTCTTCTTTTTTTAGAGCCTTGTTTTCTTCGGCCTCTATGTTTCTTTGGGTAACTCATTAAGTCCTATTTATTAATTTTATTGACGTTTTTTACGGGATATAGCATTGTCTTATAAACATATCAAATTTTATTATGAGTAATTCTTTTAAGACATTTTTAAAACATACAGCAAAAGACTTTCATAACCAGGCTGTTAATCCACCTATAGTAAGAGCTTCGACAATAATCTTTAAATCAATGGGCGATATCAGAAAAATGCAAAATAAAGCCAAATCTGATCCAACAGGTGGGCATTTTGATTATGGCAGACAGGGCACATCAACAACTCATGTCTTGCAAAAAATTTTATCTAAATTAGAGGAAAGCTATCATACTTTTTTAACACCAACTGGGTTTGGGGCAGTTTTTTTAGCTATTTTTAGTATCACAAGACCAGGGGATGAAATTATTGTGGCTGACCCTGTTTACAGCCCAACAAGAATTTTATCACAAGATTTTTTAAAAGAATTTAATATTAAAACCACTTTTTATAATCCACATGATCTTAAAACTTTAGAAAATAGTATTACCAAAAAAACAAAATTAATTTTTGTTGAAAATCCTGGAAGCAATACATTTGAATTTCATGACATAGGCAAAGTTGTTTCAATTGCAAAAAAACATAAGATTTTAACTGCAATCGACAATACATGGGCAACTCCTTATTTCTTAAAACCAATTAAATTAGGTTTTGATATGGCCATAGTTTCAGCGACAAAATATTATTCTGGTCATTCTGATGTTATGGGTGGATCGTTAGCTGTTAATAAAAAAGTATTTAAACAAGTTTTAAAAACTGAAAAAATAACTGGATTACGTTTAGGACCAGATGATGCATATTTAATCACTAGAGGGTTAAGAACTTTAGATGTTAGACTGGATAGACACAGAGAAAATGCAAAGAAAGTTTCAAACTTTTTATCAAAATTTAAGAATATTAAACTGTTATATCCTTATAAAAAAGATTCTTTAAATTTTAGAATGTGGAAAAAATATTATTCTGGTGCATCTGGATTGATGGGGTTAAGAATTAAAGCAAAAAGTGAAAAATCAGTTACAAAATTTGTAAATAATTTAAAATTATTTGGTCATGGGTATAGTTGGGGTGGATTTGAAAGTTTAGCATTGCATCAAAATCTAAGAGAACAAGGTGATAGAAAGTATCTTAAATTGAAAAAAAACGAGCATCTTGTTAGATTGCATATAGGGCTTGAAGATCCTAGCGACCTTATCGCTGATATCAAACAATCTTTAAAACATTTAAAGTAGACATTAAATGTCTGCTGAAAAATTAATCAAAAATAAAACAGTTTTAATCACTTTAATATCAGCTTGTGCGATTGTAATTGTGTCTCTTGGAATTAGACAAACCTTCGGAATGTTTTATTTTGATTTCTCAACTGATTTAGGAATTACACTTTCACAATTTGGTTTTGCCCTAGGTCTTCAGATGTTTTTATGGGGAGCTTTTGCACCTTGGTTTGGTGTTATTACAGATAAATATGGTGGTCACATTGCTGTGTTTATTGGTTTTATATTTTATTTAGCAGGTATTTTAATGCTAGTTTCAGAATACAATACTGGACTTTATTTTGTAACAGGAATTGGTGTATTAGTAGGAGTAGCACTTGGTGGAACTGCAATCAGTATCCCTGTTTCTGTTGTTGCTAAACATTTTCATGACTCAAACAGAACTTTAGCCATAGGCATTGTTACAGCAGCTGGTTCTTTCGGTTATTTTGTTTCACCAGTTTTTACAAGATATTCATTAGTAGAATTTGGATGGGAGAGTACACTATTAATTTTTGCAGCATTTATTGCAGCAGGGTTATTTTTAGCTTTTTGTTTAACCACTCCAAAAAAAGTTGTTGGCGGTAAAACTGATGATAATCAAACAGCAATGGAAGCGCTGAAAGAAGCTATTAATAATAAAAGTTATATTTATTTGACTTCAGGTTTTTTTGTATGTGGATGGCATATTGCTTTAGTTGCAACACATATTCCAGTTTATATTAACGACAGAGGTTTACCAGAATGGTGTACGGTTACAATTTTATCAATGATAGGATTATTTAACATTGCAGGAACATTATCGTCAGGATATTTGGCTCAAAAATTTAGTAAAAAAATGATTTTAAGTACTATTTATTTGGCTAGAGGATTAGTTATCGCAATATTTATTTTTCTTCCACCAAGTCCAATTATTGCAGTGTTGTTTGGTATTACTTTTGGTTTTTTATGGTTATCTACAGTTCCTCCAACAATGGGGATTGTTGGATTTGTGTTTGGAACTAAATATATTGGATTATTATATGGAATAGTTTTTTTAAGTCATCAAGTAGGATCTTTTCTAGGAGCTTATTTGGGTGGAGTATTTCATGATTTATATGGCTCATATGATTATGCCTGGTATATATCGATTGCTCTATCAATTTTTGCTGGCTTGATACATTTACCAATAGTAGAAAAACAGGTTGCAAGACTTCAAACAGCTTAGAAAATTGATTAAAAAAGATTATTTAAATACCATTACTAGTTCAGGTCAGCCTTTTATTATTTATAAATCAATCAAAGGTTTTAATCTTTTTACAGATTTTTCAAAAAAAATAACTTTGAATAATAAAAATATTAAAGGATTTTTAGATACAAAATTTAAATTTAAAAATAATTATAAAAATACAGATCTATTTGTAGGCTTTTTTGGGTATGAACTATTGAATAATCTTATTGGGGTTAAATTACCAAAACAAAAAAGTATAAATTTTCCTAAAGGAATTTTTTATAAGCCAGAAACTAAAGTAAGCTTAAAAGAAAAACTTGTTTATAAATCAAATAAATACAACAAAATAGCTAAAAATTTTAAGATAAATATAAACCAGACTGCATACACAAAAATTTTTAATAAGTTTAAAAAAAGGATAAGATCAGGAGAAACTTATCAGATTAAAATATGTACAAAATATAAGAATAAATCGAAAATAGATCCTTTAGATTTTTTCTGTAGACTTACTAGGTCTAATTTAGCACCTGAAGCTTTTATGATCAAAGATAAAAACTTCTCAATTATTAGTTGTTCCCCTGAAAATTTAATTACAAAAAATGGTTTGAATATATCAACCAAACCAATAGCTGGCACCTTGAGAAAAACATCAAAAATCAATAAAAAAAAAGCTTTAACTTTTTTTAGAACCAATATTAAAGAGACCAAAGAGCATAACATGATTGTTGATATGGAAAGAAATGATCTTTCAAGAATATGTCAGCCAGGAACTGTAAAATTAAAAAAAGAAAAAACAGTTGAGGAATATAAAGACCTATATCATTACGTTAGCTTAATTACTGGTAAATTAAATAAAGTGGTAAAAAATATTGATATTATAAAAGCAATGATGCCTGGTGGTTCTGTTATTGGATGTCCTAAAATAAGTACTCTTAATCTCTTAAACAAACAGGAAAAAGAGAATAGAAATATTTATACAGGTAGTTTTGGTTATATAAAATTTAATGGTGATATGAAGTTCAATATTATTATTAGATCAATTTTGAATTATAAAAATATATCTGAAATTTCAGTCGCATCAGGTGTTGTAATTGACAGTAATGCAAAACATGAATTTAATGAAAACTTTATTAAAGCTAAAGCATTAATAGATTTATTTAAATGATATATGTAATAGATCATAAAGACTCATTTACGCACAATGTGGTCCATCAATTATCTTTATTTGATAAAGTAGAATGTGATGATTTTTCAAAGATTAATAAATCAAAATTAAATAAAGCATCTACTATTGTTTTTTCACCAGGCCCTGGGTCGCCAAAGGATTATCCGTTATCTTCAAAAATTTATAAACAATTTAAAGGTAAAAAAAAAATAATTGGAATTTGTCTTGGTTTTCAACAAATACTATTTAGTGAAGGAGCTAGTATAATTGAACAAAATAAAATTTATCATGGATTTCAATCTGAAGTACTAGTTAATAAATCTAGTAAGTTGTTTATTGCTGGTGATAAATTTAAAGTGGGCAGATATCATTCTCTAAGACTTAAAGAACCTTTTAATGCAGATAATTTTGACATAACGATGAGATGTGTTATTTCAGGAGCGGCAATGTCATTTGAAAATAATGTTGATAAAATATATGGATTTCAATTTCACCCAGAATCATTTCTTACTATAAATGGTAAAATACTTATTAAAAAAATCTTATCGGCTTAAAGACCTTAAGGAAATTAAATTTAACGATTTATGGGGTGACCACGGTGTATTTACCACAATGTGGATTTATGGAGTTCCGCCAAAAATTCTCTTTTTCAAAGATCATATTAATAATTTAGTTAAATCCACTAAATCTTACTCAATTGTAAAACCAACTATTAAATCTGATATATTAAGATTAATTAAAGATAACGTAAATTTAACAAAAAAATATAATCATTTGTTAAGAATTGCCCTTAATAAAAACACTATATCAATTTCGTTACGTAAGAGAATTAAACCTAAATTAAATTTTAATTTAAAATTAGTTAATCTAAAGCGACCAAAACCAGAATTTAAGAATTTGAAATATAAACAAATTCTAAAGCATCTATCAAAAATGGATAACTCATCATCAGATATAGGTTTGTGTTCAAATAACAAAATTTTTGAGACAGGAACATCTAACTTAATTTTTATAAAAGATGGCAGTGTATATTCACCAAAAAGTAAATTTTATAAAGGAATTACATATAAATTTTTTAAATCCAAAGTTAAAAAAGTAATTAATAAAGATATATTTGTTAAATCATTAAAAGAATTTGATGAAATTATTTTAATAGGGTCTGGTAAAGGTGTTGCTTCTGTTAAAACAGTAGATCAAATTAAATGGAAAAGAAAAAGTTTAAAATTTTACAATATTTTATTTAAGCACTACAATTTAGCTATTAATAATTGTCCGAAATATAAATAATGAGAGATCCTAACAACCCTTGTTTATTTTGTAATTCAAAAATTAGTGGTATTGCACATGAAAATGAACTTGCTTACGCAAGCTATGATACTTATCCAGTATCCCAACATCATTGCTTAATAATTCCTAAAAGACACGTTGTTGATTATTTTGAGTTATCAGATGAAGAGTTAATTGCATGTAATAATTTGATTAAGATAATTAAAGAGGATGTTTTAAGAAAAGACAACACTGTAAAAGCTTTTAATATTGGAACTAATGCTGGCAAAATAGCCGGTCAATCTATTATGCACTGCCACATTCATGTGATTCCTCGAAGAGAAGGTGATGTTGATAATCCTCAAGGTGGAGTTAGATCTGTAATTACAAAAAATCAGCATTATAAACGTAAAATATAAATTATAGGTTGTTATTAAAGACACATTGACCAATACTTAAGGTTGAACTATAGAATTAACTAGATTAAAAAACTTTTTATTAATTTAAAAATTTAATACAAGGGTAAAATGTTAGAGACAAATCCATTTTCTATATTAGCAGAGACGGTATCTCCTTTTGCTATGCAAAGTTTTATAATTGCAATGATTTTATTGATTGCATTTGGAACGATAATTCAAATGATACATCATAAAAATCTGACATATTTCTTAAACAATGCAAAAAAAGCAAAACTTCAGGCAACTAGAGAAATTGGTACTGGAGAGAGAGTATCTATATTAGCTAAGACAGCAGTTGTTGATATTGGAACTACAGCTGAACTAGGTTTTGGAAAAAGAAGATTATCTCATGTGCTAGGAATGTATGGAACAATCATATTCTGGGTTTCATCAGCAATGTTGGTATTTTGCTATACTGGTGCAGATAAATCATCATCTACAATTTGGTCAATGTTATGGCATGCAGGAGCAATTTTAACTTGTATAGGTGGATATTGGTTTTGGTTTTTTTTAAGAGTAGATGTTTCAGCTGAAGCTCATCCTTGGTACAGAATTATTAAAGCAGATTTATTCGTTTTAGCATTGTTGGCTTGTTCTACTTTTGGGTTAGCTTGGTCATATGCTCAATTTAATGGTCAAGTAGGACTATCATTTTTATTCTTAACATTATTTGTCACTGCAAATTTGGTGTTATTTGGTGGTGTGTACTGGTCTAAATTTGCACATATGTTTTATAAACCAGGAGCTGCAATACAGAAAAATTTAGCTGAAGCTGATGGATCAAGAGATAACCTTCCGCCACCAGCAGATGTGCCTGAGCAATTTGGCCTAGGTATAAAAAGAGAAGAGCCAAAACATTATTAATATGATAATTAGAAAAGGAAAAAATTAAATTATGTCAACTTTTGTATACATGACTAGATGTGATGGCTGTGGTCATTGCGTAGATATTTGCCCATCAGATATAATGCACATTGATGAAAATATAAGACGTGCAAAAAACATTGAACCTAACTTTTGTTGGGAGTGCTACTCATGTGTTAAAGCTTGTCCAAATCATGCTATTGATGTTAGAGGGTATGCTGATTTTGCTCCAATGGGACATAGTGTTAGAGTAAGACGTGAAGAAGAAAAAGGAACTATTTCTTGGAAAATTAAGTTTAGAAATGGAACCACAAAAGATTTTGTTTCTCCAATTACAACAAAACCTTGGGGAAAATTTATTCCAAAACTTGCTGAGGGTGACAAACCTAATCAAGGTGAAATTAACTCACAAAGATTATACTCTGAACCTGAAGGTTTAAATATTGATGGCGAGCTACCAGTAGTACCTAAAGATTCATTTAAAAAAGGAGTTTACTACTAATGGCTAAGCACAAAACTCATTACGAAGATTGCGATGTTCTAGTTGTTGGTGGCGGTATGGCTGGAACTGGTGCTACTTTTGAAGCTAGGCACTGGGGTAGAGATATGAAGATTATTTGTGTTGAAAAAGCTAATATCGACAGAAGTGGAGCAGTTGCTCAAGGTCTTTACGCAATTAACTGTTATATGGGAATGCAGTGGGGCGAAAACCAACCAGAAGATCATGTAAGATATGCAAGAAATGATTTAATGGGAATGGTTAGAGAAGATTTAGGTTACGATATGGCCCGTCACGTAGACTCAACAGTTCATATGTTTGATGAATGGGGTCTTCCAATGATGAAAAATGAAGAAACTGGTAGATACTTAAGAGAAGGTAAGTGGCAAATCATGATACATGGTGAAAGCTACAAACCTATTGTTGCAGAAGCAGCAAAAAAATCAGCAGATAAAATTTATAATAGAATTATGATCACTCATCTTTTAATGGATGAAGCTCAAGAAAATAGAGTAGGTGGAGCAGTAGGATTTAACATGAGAACAGGTGATTTTCATGTGTTTAGAGCAAAAGCTGTAATAGTTGCAGCAGGTGGAGCTTCTCATATATTTAAACCAAGAGCTGTTGGTGAAGGAATGGGAAGAACTTGGTATGCCCCATGGAGTAATGGCTCAGCTTATGCTTTACCGATTGCTGCTGGAGCTAAAATGACCCAAATGGAAAATAGAATTGTATTATGTAGATTTAAAGATGGATATGGACCAGTTGGCGCTTATTTCCTACACTTAAAAACTTATACCCAAAATGCGAATGGTGAAAACTATGAGAAGAAATGGTATGATCAAACTAAAGAGTTAGTTGGAGAATATATAGATCATCACCCAACACCAACTTGTCTTAGAAATCACGCTTTTATTCAAGAAACTATGGCAGGTGGTGGACCAATTCATATGGTTACAACTGAAGCTTTTCAAGACCCACATTTAGAAACTGTTGGTTGGGAAAACTTCTTAGGAATGACTGTTGGACAAGCAGTAGTTTGGGCATCACAAAATATTGATCCAAAATATACAAACCCAGAATTAACAACTTCTGAGCCATATGTAATGGGATCACATGCAACTTGTTCAGGTGCATGGGTTAGTGGTCCTGAAGATTTATCTCCACCAGAATATTTCTGGGGTTATAACAGAATGCTTACTATTGATGGGTTATTTGGTGCAGGTGATACTGTTGGTGGAAGTGCTCATAAATTTTCATCAGGTTCATTTACAGAAGGTAGACTAGCTGCAAAAGCTGCAGTTAAGTATATTGAGGATAAAAAAGCTGAAGGTTTAAAAGTATCAGATAAACAGTGCGAAGATTTTAAAGAACAAGTCTTCAAACCATTAGAGACATACACTGTAGCTCAAAATGAAATTACTGGAGGAACAGTTTCTCCAAGTTATATTTCACCAATTCAAGGTTTACAGCGTTTACAAAGAATTATGGACGAATATGTAGGAGGAATAGCTACTAACTATATGACTAATGCTAATATGCTTAAAAGAGGTTTAGAGCTTTTAGCTTGGTTAGAAGAAGATCTTGAAAAGGTAGGTGCTGAAGATTATCACCAGCTAATGAGAGCTTGGGAGCTCAAACATAGAGCTATTACTTCCCAGTGTGTTACTGAACATACTATGTTTAGAGAAGAAACTAGATGGCCTGGATATTACTATCGTGGAGATCACATGAAACTAGATGATGATAATTGGCATTGTTTAACAGTTTCTAGAAGAGATCCTAAAACAGGCAAATTTAGTATGGAGAAAGTTCCCGTCTATCATATTGTGGATGAGAATGAGAAGAAAAAAGCCTCTTAGTAAATTCTTAATTTAACTTATGGATATTTTATCAAAAAACGATGATGAGATATATGAACTAGCCAAGCCCATTTGGGATAATTTGGTTAGATCATCTAATTTGAAGGATTATGGTGGATTTACTAAAGATTTTTCAACACAAATGTTATTTGGAGCCAATGAAGTAGAGCTTGGCAAGCAGTGGGCTAATAATAAAATCATCACCAATCTAAAAGAAACATTTGAGCCATTTGGCTGCCTTAGACGAGGAATTCATGTCACTGTTTTAATTAAGCAGACCAATAAAGAAATCTCAGGAGAGTTTTTGGGTAGGCTTGTACTTGGCGTTGAAGATGATGTCGTTAAAGTATTTGGAGCTACAATTTACTAAAAAAAAAGATTTCTAGTTATTAAGTATTTGTTTGACAAATAGAATCGTGGGTGTATTGACGATTTAAATGCACCTCTCAAATATAAAAATCATAAATAAAATCATCGAAGCAAAAGCAGCTATAATAAAAACAGGTATATTTATGAGCCTTGCTGCTTATTGGGGTGTTATTTTAGTTGGAACTTTTATCACATTTAACTAAGTTGTTTTTTAACAACTTTTAAATTTTTATGGAAGTATTTTTACCCATAGCTCAAGTCTTTATTAATCCTATTGAAATACTTTTATTAAGTGCAATTGTTGGAGTGCTATCTGGTTTGTTTGGTGTAGGAGGTGGTTTTTTAATGACGCCTTTTCTAATTTTTTTAGGTGTACCCCCTGCATATGCAGTTGCAAATGAAGCTAATAATATTTTAGCAACATCAGTATCAGGATCTACAACTCATTATTTAAAAAATACACTAGATTATAAAATGGGCTTTATGATTGTAATAGGTGGCACAATTGGAACCGCTTTAGGAATTTATACTTTTACATATTTTAAAGGGATAGGAAAGATAGATACAGTAATTTCATTAGCCTATATGTATATATTAGCAATTATTGGTACCCTCATGTTGGTAGAAAGTCTTAGAGAAATAGATAGAGAAAAAAGAAATCTTGTAGTTAAAAAAAAATTACATGTTCACTATTGGATACATGGTCTACCACTAAGAATGAGATTTCCAAAATCAAAATTATATGAAAGTATATTTACACCAATTTTAATAGGTTTGTTGGTAGGATTTATTGCAGCAATTATGGGAATAGGGGGTGCTTTTATTTTGGTGCCTGCGATGATTTATATTATTAAGATGCCAACAAGATTAGTTCCAGGAACTTCTTTATTTGTCACAATTTTTGTAAGTGTCATTGTTACTTTTTTGCATTCATTTAATTATGGTTCAATAGATTTATTGTTAGTTCTTATGTTAGTAATTGGATCAATTGTAGGTGTTCAAGTAGGTCAAAAACTTGGTGAAAAAATTGATAGTTCTGGTTTAAGAGCATTGCTAGCAATCTTGTTATTAGTTGTTGGTATCGCTATTGCATATGACACTTTTTTCGCAGAACAAATTCAAAAAGAAATAATTAGTGTATCAAACTCGGATTTAAACTTTTTCTCAACATTTATTATAGAATTTTCTAAAGACATGCCATTCTTTTATGGATTATTTTCAATTATGTTCGCTATATTTTTAGGAGTTGCGGCAGCTTTTATCAGACGCTTTGTATCAAACTTCAAGAAAAAAATGTTATTACAATCTTAAGTTAAAAGTCTAATAAATAAATTTAATTAAAGTTTCAATATATATAAGACTGATAAAACCAACTGTAATAGCTGCAATTAAACCAACAACAAAGGGTTTATAACCCATTGATTTTAATTCGCTTAAATTAATTGAAATACCTACAGCAGCCATAGCCATAGTTAAAAATACTGTTGCTAAAGTTTTTAAATAGCCAATTAAGCTTGTCCAAACAACATAGCCATCATTGTCAGTTGTAAAAATCTGATCCCCGATATTTCTTACAAAAATCATTCCTATGAAGCCAATAACAAAATAAGGAAAAATACTCAAAATAGAGTAATTTTGACCTTTTAATTCACCTCGATTATATAAAAATGCAAATAAAGGTATCAGAATTACTAAAAAAGTATTTCTTATTAATTTAGTAACAGTTGCTACATTTAATGTTTCTGGACTATTAAATTGTTGGTCATAAATTAAACCAGCAGCTGCTACTTGAGATGTCTCATGAATTGAGGTCCCTAAAAATAAACCAATTTTTAAAGCATCATTATCAAAATACCATTCTGCAAAATATGGATAAACAATCATTGCAATAACCCCAAACAATGTAATGTTTGCAATAGCGTATGCTACTTCAGATTTTTTTCCATTAATAACAGGTGCTGTCGCAACAATTGCAGTTGCCCCACAAACACTTGTACCTATGGCTATCAAGTAAGACATCTTTGAAGAAATAGGTACTTTCTTAATCAATAACTTTACAAGTATTAATACACCAATAATACAAATAATAATTAAAGGTATAGCAATAGATCCAAATTTAATAAGTTCCTCAAAACTTAATCTAATTCCTAAAAAAATAATTCCTAACTTTAAGATATATTGTTGTGTAAAATCTAAACCAACCATCATGCCTGGTCTAGGTGTAAATGCATTACCCATTAAAATTCCAAGTAAAATTGCAATTAGAACTGTTGAAATTGGACTTTTAGGTGTTCCAAAAATTTCTATCGCTAAAAGATTATTTATTCCTTGAGAGAATAAACAAAATACTAATGCTAATACTACGCCAGGAATAATTGTTTTAAAGTATTGAAAATTAATAGGCACGTAAGTAGATTTTATGCACTTCTATAGAGTTTAGTCATCACAAATTCTTTGTGACCTAAAGCTTCCGCACAAGTTAATCTTCCGTTTGCTACCCTTAATGTTGCTTTGATTAATTCATCTCCAGCTTGAGACATGTTCATTTCACGTGTTAATATTTTTGAAACATCACAATCAATGTGTTCGCCCATCCCTTTAACAGTTAATGGATTTGCAGTTAATTTCACAACAGGTTCTATTGGGTTACCCACAATGTTACCTTGGCCTGTTGGAAATAAATGAATATTAAAACCCGCTGCTGCTTGAAGCGTTACACATTCTGCTGCTGCAGATGAAGTATCCATAAAATACAAACCTTTACCTTTAGTTGGTTCTTCTGCTGGCTCTAAAACATCGATAAATTTACAATTTCCAATTTTTTGAAAATTTCCAAAAGCTTTTTCTTCAATAGTAGTTAATCCACCAGCAATATTTCCAGCTGTTGGCTGACTTTCTGAAAGATCATCTGTTGCTTCCTTTAAAATAAAATCATTATATGAATTCCAAGTATTCATAAATTTATCAGATGCCTCTGGTGTTGCTCCTCGTGTAGCACAAACTTGTTCAGCACCGGTTAATTCAGATGTTTCTCCAAAACATAAATGAACACCCATTGGCTCCAATTTATCCATTAGATTTCCAACTGTAGGGTTTGCAGCTAAGCCAGATGTTGTATCAGATTCTCCACATTTAACAGATATCCAAAGATCACTCATAGGGCATTCTTCTCTTTGTTTTTCAGATGCCCACATCACTAATTCTTGAGCTTTTTTAGAAGCTTTCATTACAGTACCAATATCTCCAGTACGCTCTATATGAAATCCTTCAACTGGTTTTCCAGTTTTAGCAATGCCATCAACAATTTTTTTAGTCCACTTAGGCTCAATACCAATAACAATTACTGCTGCAACATTCGGGTTACAACCAGTTCCAATCATAGTTCTGAAATGAAGATCTAAATCTGCTCCAAATTGAAGTCTTCCGTATGAATGGGGAAGTGCCATTGTTCCTTTTATATTATTAGCAACTGCTTCAGCACATGCATTTGAAATATCATCCACTGGAAGAATGATTACGTGATTTCTAGTGCCAGCTCTGCCATTTTCTCTTTTATAACCTAAAAAACTTTTTGGAATTTCCATATTATTACCACTTCTTTGTTTTTACATTGTGAACATGCACGTGTTCACCTTTTTTAATTGATTTAACAACTTTTCCTATATCGTGACCATATTTAAGAATTGTATCACCTTCATTTAAATCAGCCATTGCAATTTTGTGTCCTAAAGGAATTTCATCTAAAGATTGAATGCTTGTTGAGCTGTCATCTTCCATTATCCAACAATCACAGTCTTGTTTTGGAGTGATTTTTTCTATAACAACTACTCCTACGTTGTCTTTTTTATCGTGAATTATGATATCTGTGGCCATATTTATTGTGTCAATTGTTTGTTTGAAATTTGTAAAATCTTATATATTAATCGCAAAAATTAACAAATGAATTTTAAAATTGTTTAAATTTATACTTTAGAGAGGTTCTAGTTTTATGACAAAAATGACAACAGAAGAAGCTTTTGTAAAAGTTTTACAAATGCATGGAATTGAGCACGCGTTCGGAATTATTGGTTCAGCATTTATGCCAATTTCAGATATTTTTCCTGATGCAGGAATCACTTTTTGGGATGTTGCTCATGAAACTAACGGTGGATTAATTGCAGATGGATACACAAGAGCCACTGGCAAAATCTCAATGGTCATTGCTCAAAACGGACCTGGTATAACTGGTTTAGTAACTCCTATTAAAACTGCATATTGGAACCACACTCCACTTTTATTAGTTTCACCTCAGGCTGCAAACAAAACTATGGGTCAAGGTGGTTTTCAAGAAGTTGAACAAATGAATTTATTTAAAGACATGGTTTGTTATCAAGAAGAAGTTAGAGATCCTTCAAGAATGGCAGAAGTATTAAATAGAGTAATTGAAAAAGCAATTAGAGGATCTGCTCCAGCACAAATAAATGTTCCTAGAGATTATTGGACACAAGTAATTGATATAGACCTTCCTCCAATTGTAAGATTAGAAAGACAAGCAGGCGGTGTTGAAGCGATTAAAAAAGCAGCTGATTTGTTATCTAATGCAAAATTTCCAGTAATTTTATCCGGTGCAGGTGTAGTAATTGGTGGTGCTATAGAAGATTGTAAAAAACTTGCTGAAAAATTAGATGCACCAGTTTGTTCTGGTTATCAACATAATGATAGTTTTCCAGGAAGTCATCCATTAGCAGCTGGTCCATTAGGATACAATGGTTCAAAAGCTGGAATGGAATTGATTCAAAAGGCTGATGTGGTTTTAGCATTAGGGACAAGACTTAATCCTTTTTCAACTTTACCAGGTTATGGAATGGATTACTGGCCAAAAGACGCAAGCATTATTCAAGTTGATATGAATTCTGATAGAATTGGTTTAACTAAAAAAGTAAGTGTTGGAATTTGTGGGGATGCTAAATTAGTTGCGCAACAAATCCTTGCTCAACTTTCACCAACAGCAGGTGATACTGATAGACAAAAAAGAAAAGATATAATTCATCAAACTAAATCAGCATGGCTACAAAAATTATCAAGTCTTGATCATGAAGATGATGATGAAGGTACAGTTTGGAATAAAGAAGCAAGAGAAAGAGATGCAGATAGAATGTCTCCTAGACAAGCATGGAGAGCAATTCAAGCTGGTATGCCTGATGATGTAATTATATCAAGCGATATCGGAAACAACTGTGCAATTGGAAATGCTTATCCTACTTTTGAAAAAGGAAGAAAATATCTAGCACCAGGGTTATTTGGTCCTTGTGGTTATGGCTTTCCTTCAATTCTAGGGGCAAAAATTGGTTGCCCAGATACCCCAGTAATAGGTTTTGCTGGTGATGGTGCTTTTGGTATTAGTATGAATGAAATGAGTTCATGTGCTAGAGAAGAGTGGCCTGCAATTGCAATGGTTATCTTTAGAAACTACCAATGGGGTGCTGAGAAAAGAAATACTACTCTATGGTTTGATGATAATTTTGTTGGAACAGAACTTGATCCAGAATTAAGCTACGCTAAAGTTGCTGATGCTTGTGGATTAAAAGGAGTTTCTGTTAGAACCATGGAAGAAACTACGGCTGCTATCAAGCAATCTTGTGAAGATCAAAAGAAAGGAATTACAACATTTATTGAAGTAATTCTTAACCAAGAACTTGGTGAGCCATTTAGAAGAGATGCTATGAAGAAACCAGTTAAAGTTGCTGGTATCAATAAAGCAGATATGAAGAAGCAACCCTCATTAAATTCTTAAGACCTTTTAAAAATTAAACAATTATCGTATGGTCACTTCATGGAAGTGACTAATGATAATGGTTGTAGTTGGGTTAATGATTTAATCCCGCGAACAAATATTCAATCACTTCAATCAAATGAAGATTGTGAATGGTTAATAATAGGTGCGGGATATACAGGTTTATCTGCTGCAAGAAAATTAGGTCAATTATATCCAAACCAAAAAATTATATTAATAGATGCACAATTAGCAGGTGAGGGTGCTAGCAGTAGAAATTCAGGATATCTAGTTGATACCACTCTTAATGACGGTTTTACCTCAAATAAAGAACTAAATAATTATAAAAAAAAAACTGACATTTATGATTTAGGCATCAATACAGTTAAAAAATTTATAAATGAATATCAAGTTGATTGTGACTGGAACGAGTGTGGAAAATATTTTGCATCTTCAAATCGAGAAGATCAAAAAATTTTAACAAATTTTTCAGATACTCTTTCAAAACTAGGATTTGAATATAATTTATTATCAAGTAATGAGTTATTAAAAAGATTAGGCACTAGTTTTTATAATGTAGCACTTCATACTAAAGGTGGAGTTTTATTGCATCCTGGAAAATTAGTTAGAGCAATGATCGATGTGTTGCCAAGCAATGTATGTTTGTATGAAAATTCGTCATTGTTAAATTGGAGCAAAAACAAAGATATAATTTCCTGTTATTTTAAAAATGCAACAATTAATACCAAGAAAATTATTTTTGCTACAAATGGGTTTTTGAAATTTTTAGGAATTAAATCTAATTATAATTTTCCTATTACTTTAACTGCCAGTATGACAAGAGTATTAACTGAAGAAGAATTTCGATCAATTGGTCAACCAAAAGAATGGGGTGTATTACCGGTAAGACCAATGGGTGCCACAATAAGAATGACAAAAGACAGAAGAATTTTGATTAGAAATACAGCTGAAGTTTACAATCCCTTTAAGATGTCTAAGACAGATTTGAATAAAAGATCAATTAATCAAAAAATTGGAATTAAAAAAAGATTTCCACAATTACCTAATGATATTATCCAATCTTCCTGGTCTGGAATTGTCTCTAGAACAAGAAATAGTTCTCAAATATTTGAAAAAATTGATAACAATGTCTTTGTAGCCGGCTGTTATAATGGCTCTGGCATTGGTGTTGGCACTTTATTTGGCGAACAAATTGCAATTAAAGCAAGCAATGAAAACACTAAAGAAATAGAAGTTATTGAAGCTAGAAACAAACCTACCTGGCTTCCACCACAACCTTTTTTAAATCTAGGGGTTAAAACTCGACTAATTTACGAACGCTTTAAAGCAAGATCAGAAATTTGATTTGGGTTTCTGTTATACTAAAGTTTTTTATGTTAAAATATTTTAATAAAAATAGGATTTTAAAATGAAAGTAAAAGCAGCAATTGCATTAGAAAAAGCTAAGCCATTAATTATAGATTATGTAGATCTTGAGGGACCTAAAAAAGGAGAGGTTCTTGTTGAAATAAAATCTACAGGCGTATGTCACACAGATGCATACACTTTATCTGGCGATGACCCAGAAGGTATTTTCCCATCAATATTAGGTCACGAAGGTGCAGGTGTTGTTGTTGAAGTAGGTGAAGGGGTAACCTCTTTAAAAAAAGATGATCATGTTATACCTTTATATACACCTGAATGTCGTAAATGTAAGTTTTGTCTATCTGGTAAAACAAATTTATGTCAAGCCATTCGTGAAACACAAGGTAAAGGATTAATGCCTGATGGGACTTCAAGATTTTCGTTTAAAGGAAAAACTTTATTTCATTATATGGGTACCTCAACATTTGCAAATTATACGGTTGTACCAGAAATTGCCTTAGCTAAAATCCGTGATGACGCTCCCGCAAGTAAAGCTTGTTATATCGGTTGTGGTGTAACAACAGGTATTGGTGCAGTAATAAATACAGCAAAAGTTGAAGAGGGTGCAACCACAGTTGTTTTTGGTTTAGGTGGAATTGGTCTTAATGTTATTCAAGGATGTAAGTTAGCTAAGGCAAGTGTGATCGTTGGAGTAGATTTAAATCCAGAACGTAAACAGATAGCTGAGAAATTTGGGATGACAGATTTTGTTAATCCAAAAGATTATCCAGATAATAAATTACAGGAAAAATTAATTGAATTAACCAATGGTGGAGCTGATTATAGTTTTGAATGTATTGGTAATGTAAATGTTATGCGTCAAGCTCTAGAGTGCTGTCATAAAGGTTGGGGTGAATCAATTATTATTGGAGTAGCGGGTTCTGGTCAGGAAATTGCAACTAGACCATTTCAACTAGTTACAGGTAGAGTTTGGAAAGGAACTGCTTTTGGAGGAGCTAAAGGAAGAACGGATGTTCCTAAAATTGTTGATTGGTATATGGATAAAAAAATTAATATAGATGATTTAATTACTCATGAGTTTGTTATTGAAGACATCAACAAGGCATTTGATTTAATGCACGAAGGAAAATCAATAAGAAGTGTGATTAATTTCTAAAAATGGAATTAGTTGAAAAACATAGGTCGCATAACGGATCTCAAGAAGTTTACAAACATTTTTCAGATACAACAAGTTGTACTATGCAATTTGCTGTTTATTTGCCTGATAATAGTAGGAATTGTCCATTATTATATTTTCTAAGTGGCATAACTTGCACTGAGCAAAATTTTATTCAAAAATCTGGATTTCAACAATTTGCCTCAAAACATCAGGTTGCTGTTGTTGTTTCTGATACCAGCCCAAGAGGAGAGGGTGTACCAGATAACGAAGATTACAAACTTGGTTTTGGTGCAGGATTTTATCTTAACGCTACAATAGAACCCTGGTCTAAAAATTATAAGATGTATGATTATATCACAAAAGAATTACCAGAGTTAATTTCAAACAAATTTGAATTTAGTAAATCAAAAATAGGAATTTTTGGCCATTCAATGGGTGGGGGTGGTGCTATTCAGTGTGCACTTAAAAATGATTTATATAAATCAGTCTCAGCTTTCTCACCTATATGTTCTCTTCATAAAAGCACATTTGCAAAAGATATGTTTTCTAATTATTTAGATAATAATTTAGATGAATTAAATACCTATGATCCTTTAACTTTAATAAAAAATTCAAAAAAAAAATTTGAAAGCATTAAAATAGATGTTGGTTTAAGTGATGATTTTTTAAAAGATCTTTATATAGATGATTTTATTAAAGTGTGCGATGAGACAGGTCAAAAATTACTCGTAGCAAAACACCCAGGTTATGACCATGGTTATTACTTTATTAATTCATTTATAGAAGATCATATAAATTACCACGTTTCAATTTTAAAAAATATAGATTAACAGAACTAATCTCTAAAGTTTACAAATTCAATTGGAAGACCAATATCAATAGCTTCTATTGCAGATATTGCTTCTTGAAGATCGTCTCTTTTTTTTCCTTCAGCTCTTAATTCTTCACCTTGAATTTTAATTTGTATTTTAAGTTTTAATTTTTTTACATCAGCAATAATTTTTTTAGCATTTTCTTGGCTAATGCCCTCTTTTAATTCACTGACTTGTCTAATAGTTGTGCCTGCAGCACTTTCTGAATTTTTAACAACTATCACTCTTGGATCTACTTTCCTTCTTATAAGATGAACTTGTAGTAATTCATTTACTTGTTTTAACTTTAATTCATCTGGGGCTAATGTGGTGATCGTTTTATCTTTTCTTTCAATTGAAATATTAAGCCCTTTGAAATCATATCGGTTAGTAATTTCTCTTAAACAATTAGCAAGAGCATTATCAAATTCTGGATAATTAATTTTACTGATTACATCAAATGAGGGCATAGATTGTATATACAACAATACATTTCTTAATTACAGCAATAATTGATCATAAAAGAATTTAAAAATATTAAAATTCAAGTAAAGTTTATCTTGAATTATAAGTTATGAGTAAAATTTTTAAGATTATATTTTACAGTATTTGTCTTTTTGCATATTCTCATGTTATGGCAAATGAAGAAGTTAAATATGATATTGTTATATCAAATAATACCTATGAGATTAGGAAATATTCTGATCGCTTAGCTGTACAAGTTGCAAGCACAAGTGGAAATAATGGTTTTAGAAAACTATTTAATTATATCTCAGGTAATAATGAAAAAAATCAGAAAATAAAAATGACAGTACCAGTTACAGTGATGGAAAAATCTG
Source organism: Pelagibacterales bacterium SAG-MED48 (assembly GCA_014653375.1). GTDB lineage: Bacteria > Pseudomonadota > Alphaproteobacteria > Pelagibacterales > Pelagibacteraceae > Pelagibacter. Next base: position 66,130 of record JACWEP010000003.1, read on the forward strand.
GAAATATGACCATGCAATTTTATCTACCTTCTAAATTTGATAAAAACAATATACCAAACCCTACAGGTTCTGATGTTGAGGTAATCAATATAGAAAGTGGTTACTATGCTGTGATTAGATACTCTGGTAGAGCGTCTGAAAATAATTTTATAAAGCATAAAAATATTTTAGAGGATGAATTATCCAGTGATAATATTGCAATAAAGAGCCCAGCAATTAAAGCAACTTATAACAGTCCCTTTACTCTACCACTGATGAGAAGAAATGAAGCAATGTTTAAGGTAGAATATAAACTTAAATGAAAAAAAATTTAGGGATTGTGGTTTTGGAATGATCAAATTTATTATACCAGCAATAATTGTTCTTTTGATTGTAGTGTTCTGGGAAAAAATTACTGAAATAGTATTCAAAAAATTTAATATTAGGTTGAATTATATTTTTATAAGTGCTGTGTTAATATGTATCGCTATAATATTTTTATTAATAAATGATGGATAAATTTAACTAATGAAAAAAGTATTTTTAATATTATTTGTAATTTATTAAATAATTTTATAAATATATCTTAAACAGTTTTATAATTTGATTAAAATAAAATGATTTTTCAAAAAACTATTTTTATATTATTTTTAATTTTGCTTGTAATTCCAAGAGAAGTAAATAGTGAAGTTGAAATTTATAAAAAAAAAATAGATGATAAAATTAAATTAAATTATTTAAACAAATTTAAATCAAAAATTTCAAATCTATCTCCTTTAACTGAGTTTTCTTTCGAAAAGATTGAGATGAATAAACCTGAATATAGCATTAAAACACTTATTCCTTTAAATGAAAATTTAGGTGATAAAGACATAAATTTTCTTCAAAGCTCTATTTATCGTCATGATGGAGGAGAAAGACATACTTTTAATTTTGGATATGGCTATAGAAGATTACTAAATGATAAAAAACAATTAATTGGAACAAATTTTTTTTATGACAATGAATTTCCATATAATCATCAACAAATTGGTATTGGGTTAGAATTAAAAAATTCTGTTTTAGATTTTAATTCAAATTATTATAAACCAATTACTAAATGGAAAACAGGTCAAAATAGTAAGTTAGAGAGAGCTATGAAAGGACGTAGTTTTGAGTTAGGAGGACAAGTTCCTTATATTCCGACTGCAAAAATATTTTTGAAAAATTCTAAAAGAAATTCAATTGATCAATCAAATGATTTAAAAGTCAAAACAATGAGCTTATTCATAGAAAATTTTATTTTTAATGGTATCGATTTTGAAGCGGGATATAATGATAAAAAAAATAGAGAAGACACACATTTTATAAAACTTAATTATAAAATTAATTCTAATAAATTTGAGAGGAATAAATCAGAATTTGTATCTAAAAATGCGTTTAGTTTAGAAAACATTGAATACAGAAAGTATGAAAAAGTTAGAAGAGAAAATAAAATTATCAAACAAGTTAAAAATCCTATCACAGTCTCTTGTGATGGTTTGTGCTTTAAAATCAAGGGAACTTTATGATTAAAGCTATAAAGATTATTGCTATTATTTTTTTAATTTTATTTTTTAATAACCTTGTTAAGTCTGCTCCACTTTGTTCAACCGGAGAGCATGAGGAACAGACTGTTAGTAGTAATGCCAATTGGGTTTTTTATGTTTGTAACTCAGCGCCAGAAATTTTAAAAGTTAAAATTAATGCAATATATTTGGTTGACTCTTATGCAAATGCAACAGCAATCTATACAAATGATGATAATAGTCTTAATGGTTGGACCGATTTAGTAACTGGATTGACTGATATAGCGTATAATATAAATCCAGCTATAGGCACATGGAGTAAGATAAGAGTATCAATTGATAGAGATTGGTATATTAAAGCTGAGTCAGTAACGACTTATAATGGAGATACTATAGACTCTGAAGATATGAGCACAGGTTCTCTAGTAAATGGAGTTACAGAACTAATATGCAGGACAAAGATAAATAGTCAAGCACTCGCAAATACTTCGTTAACTGGAGATGGTCATGGAAGTTTTTTGAATAATACCAATTCAGTTTCAGAGGAAATGTTGTTCCGACATAATGCTTTTAATTTTGAAGTATCAGGAGGAACTGGGAGCAATAATCAAACGCACTCAGGTGGAGAGTATCCTTATTTTTCAAAAATGACTTATACATATAACTCAAATAATATATCTTCAATTGAACATTATTTGACTGACTCATCTGGAGTTTTAACTACAAAGTCTGAAAATGTAACGGGAGCTAATATAGATGCTACCTTTGTTGATCCATTGATAATATCTTCTGATACCAACCAAATTTATACAATGAACATTGATATTTCTAAAGGTGTAGCGTTTGCTCACTATTATAAAAATTCTGGGAACTATTTTAATGATGGTAAATGTAATTTTTTATCACTCGGAATGATTCCGATTACTTTATCAGTTGAGCGAGAAGGTGATGACCTTTACATTATTGAAACATTAGATTAATTCACATATCTCTTACAAAAGAAATAATTTAATTTAAATTTTATTAAATATCTCTACGCAAAAAATGTTAGGAGTAATAAAAGTAAAATTAATTTAGATTGTTGCTGAATTCAATATTTTGTTTTATGTCTTTATTTTAGGGTAACACTTGATTTAAGTCAGTTGTTTATAAATCTAAGATAGCTGGTTTGATCAAAAAAATATTTTATTTCGACAATAAAGATTTTAAAAATTAAAAATTTATTTATCAAAGACTAAAGTACTACTAAATCAATTTTTTGCTTGCCCAATCTTTCATTACCATTTTCTGTAACTAGATATGTTTCTCCTAGATTCATAGCTAAATTGTTATCTGAATCCATTAAGATCATGTGCATGAAGAAGACATTGCCTGGTACAATTTTGTAAGGATTACCAGTGTATAGCATAGGCCAGTCCATCCAATTAGGTGAGAAGGTTGAGCCTAAAGAATAACCACAAGCATTCATTCTTGCCTTATTAAAACCTAAGTCATCAAAAGTTTTAGCGTGCGTATTAAATACTTCTCCTGCAGTTTTACCTGGAACTAAAGTTTTTACACAATTTGTTAATGCCTCAACACAAGCTTCATGCATTTTTATATGTTTAGGATCTACTTTTCCAATAGGGATAGTTCTAAACATTGCAGAATGATAATGTTTGTAAGTTCCAGCCCATTCTAAACTTAATTGATCTGTATCAGACAAATTTCTTTTTTCTGACTGATATCTACAGAGTAAAGCGTTATCACCTGATCCAATGATATATTCATTTGCAGGATAATCACCACCACCTTCAAGAACTGCTCTTTGCATTTCTGCTAAAATTTTTGCTTCGCTTGCTCCAGCTTTTGTGTATTTCCAAGCCTCATCAAGAGCTCTATCTCCTAGTTCTGCAGCTTTTTTAACATAAACTAATTCTTCATTTGATTTAATTACTCTTAATTTTGTTATGAGTTCTGATTGATCTTCAACACTACAATAATTGTCTAAAGATTTATTTAATCTTAAAGCGTTACGTCCGGTCATACCGTATGCTTCGTATTCAATACCAATATTTTTATCTTTTAAGTCAAGTTCATTTAATATTTGTTTAAGGTCATCAGTTGGATTTATTCCATCTTTATCAACCCAAATTCTAATATCTTCAATATTAGATGTGTTTTGCGCTTGTCTTAAATCAGGTGCACGAGTTAAAAGAACAACATTACCTTTTTGATCCAAGATGAGAGTTTGAAAAAAAACATATCCAAAAGTGTCGTATCCTGTAAGCCAATACATAGACTCTTGTCTAAACATTAAAAGAGCATCTAAATTTTGCTCTTTCATTGATTTTAGAACGTCTTGTTTTCTTTTAGAAAATTCTTCTGCTGTAAAATGCAATCCCATTAATGGATGATAGCTTTTGCTGAACCTAGCTTATCAATTTTACCCGCATACAATCCTTTACCGAGTATGGGAACAACACCAACTGTTGAACCAGTAAATACATAAAAATCTTTATTAAGGTTTACTTTATCTTTCTTCAGTTTGTTTAGTACAAAACGAAGTGAATTTAGAGGGCTTATATAAACGGCTCCAGTATTGCCAGAGACAGTCTGGTTTATTTTTTTATTTGAAATAATTGTTTTAAGGTTGCCTATATTGATTTTTTTATACTTTTTCCTTTGTCCGATTAAAAATTTTACATTTGCACCAAAATCACTGGATAAATCACCAAAAGACGTAACACCTTTTTTCTTTTGTCTATAACCCACAACTTCAATGCATGGTGCCATATAAGAAATATATTTTGAAATATTTTTCATAGTTATTGCTCCCTTTGATAGAAAGAAATTTTTCTTAATCAAGTAACAAACTTCTAGCTCTATACCTAAAGTAGATTTGTTAATTTTAACTTTTTTTCCACTTTTTAGAAAATTTCTTTTGTAAATAGATGCGTAAAAAGGTTCTTTTTCTTTTAATTTTTTCATTACAGGAATTCCTGTACCACCCGCTTTAAACCCAATAATAGGTTCTTTAATTTTACTTTCACATAATTTTCTAAATTCATCAGCGTCAGTAAGTTTTTTTGTAATTTTTTGAGGTAGTGGTGAAATTATCTTGTTTTTTAAAAATGCATTAACAAGTTTGTCTGCTATTTTATTTTTTAAAATTTTATTCATGCAACTTTTTTATTTCAATACCGACATTGGATCAAGCCTTGTTTGAAACCAATTAACTCTAAAATCTAAATGAGGTCCAGTGGACCTTCCGGTAGAACCGACAGTTCCTATAACATCTCCTTGATTAATTTTGTCTCCAACGGAGACTAAAATATTTTCAAGGTGAGAATATATTGTTGAAATACCATGACCATGATCCATGATGATCGTGCCACCTGTATAATACAAATCATCTTCTGCCATTGTAACAACTCCAGCTCCAGAGGATTTTATCATAGTTCCTTGCTTTGCTGCTATATCTATTCCGTAGTGAGGCCACTTAGGTTTACCATTTAAAATTCTTTGACTGCCATAGACACCACTTATAATTCCTTCAACTGGCATTATAAATTTATCCTTAAAAAAATTTAAATTAGAATTTATTGCTCTTGCTTCACCAATTGCATTATTTTCTTTTTTAATTCTTTTATAAACAGACTCAGGAGGGGTGACCTTACTTTCCTCAAGACCATCAATTCTTTGAATATTATATTTTCTTTTTAAAACTGTTTTTGTGATTATTATTTTTTTTTCATCTAATATTTTAGTAAAAGTTAAATCAAACTTTCTATCTCTATCAATTCCAAAAACAAAAAAACCATCTTTAGATATTTTTACTTCTTTTTTGCCTACAATAATTTTTGCATTTGGATTTGTTTTACCAAGAATAAAGTGACCTTGAATAAATTTTCCTTTAAATTCAATAGCATTAACCTGTGATGATGAAAAAATTAATAATACTAAAAGAAATCTATAAATTATTGAGCTGTCCATCCACCATCTATTATTATTGATGTACCTGTAATCATTGATGAAGCTGACGAAGCTAAGAAACAAACTGATGTTGCAACATCACTTTCTGATGCAACTTTTCCCATAGGGATATTTCCTAAAGCTAGTTTTTTAAACTTTTTATTCTTAAAAAAATTTTTAACCATTGGCGTTGCAACAAATGTTGGTGCAACTGAATTAACTCTAATATTTTTCTTTGCTAACTCTACACCCATACCTTTAGTTAATCCCTCAATACCAAATTTGGTCATATTATAGACATTTCTACCACTCATACCAACATGGCCTAGTTGTGAAGATATATTAATGATTGATCCAGGTCTTTTTTTATTTTTAAGCATTTTCTTTACTACAAGCTGAGCAACATTAAATGCAGCTTTAAGGTTTAAATCTACCAAGTAGTTCATACTTTGTTGTTTAATTTTTTCAAAAGGTTCTGGAATATTAGTACCTGCGTTATTCACAAGTACATCAATAATTTTTATTTTTTCTATTTTTTGCTTTAAATCATTATAATTTATTACATCACAATGAACTTTAACAATTTTACCTTTTATTTTTTTTATTTCTTTTTCTAATTTATCTAAATCAGCTGAAGTTCTACTAAGAGCAATGATGGTTGCGCCAGCTTCTGCTAAAGCAATAGAGCAAGCTCTACCCAAGCCTTTACCAGCACCTGTAACAAGTGCATATTTGTTTTTTAAATTAATTTTTTGTAAATACATTAAAGAAACAATATTTTAATATCTGTATAAATCAACTCTACAGCGACTACTAAAATTGCAATTAATCCAGCCCAAGCTATCCATTTATACTCTTTAATCCATCTTGATATTAAATTTGCTGCTGTAGCCATTAATACAATTGATAAAACTAATCCAAAAATTAGCAGAGTATAATGATCTCCTGCAGCACCGGCCACACCTAAAACATTATCTAAACTCATTGTAAAATCAGCAAGCAAAACTGTCCATATAGCTTTCATAAAACTAGAATTATCTACATTTATATCTTCTTCACTAGAGTTACCCTTGATGACATCGGTATAAAGTTTGTAAATTATATAAAGTAGAAGTAATCCACCAATTAATCTTAGACCTGTAATTTGCAGCAGGTAAGCAGTTAACATGGTTAGGATAATTCTTAAAATTACAGCACCACCTATACCCCAAAAAATTACTTTTTTTCTTTGTTCTACTGGAAATTTAGATGCAACCATGCCAATAATAATTGCATTGTCTCCTGCAAGCACTAAATCGATAAAAATGATCTGACCTAAAATTGTTAATTGTTCCGGTGTAATTAATTCTGCAAACATTAATGCTCTAGTATCATATCTGCACCTTTTTCAGCAATCATTATTGTTGGTGCATTAGTGTTACCAGAGGTTATATTTGGCATGATTGATGCATCTATAACTCTAAGATTTTTTATACCTTTAACTTTTAATTTTTCATCAACTACAGCCATATCATCTTGACCCATTTTACATGTTCCAACAGGGTGGAATATTGTTTGAGCATAATTAGATGCTTCTTTAACTAAATCTTCATCATCCTTAATACTTACCCCAGGTCTATATTCTTCAGGTGCGTATCTTTTAAAAGTTTCAGATTCTAATATGATTTTTCTTGTCAATTTAAGTCCTCTTGCAGCCACCATTCTATCATGATCAGTTGATAAATAATTTTGTTTTATTTTTGCATAAACCCTTGAGTCTTTATCTACAATGCTAACATGACCTCTGCTTGTAGGTCTTATATTAGAAACAGTGGGGGTGAATGCATGAAAATCATGATTTTTAGTGGCACCTAGTGTATCCATACTCATTGGCTGAACATGCCACTGTAGGTCAGGAAGTTCTAAAGAAGGATCACTTTTGGCAAACATACAAAGTTGACTTGCACCCATAGTCATTGGACCACTTCTTTTAAATATATATTCTAACCCAATCATTAAATTTCCAAACAAACTGTTAATTTTTTTGTTAAGAGATTTAATTCCATTAATTTTATAAATAGGTCTTAACATTAAATGATCGTGTAGATTTTCACCTACACCATTTAAATTATGGACTAAATCAATACCTAATTTTTTTAACTTTTCAGGGTTACCAATTCCTGATACTTGTAAAATTTGAGGTGAGCCAATAGTACCTGATGTTAAAATAATTTCTCTATTAGCTGTTACTTTTTTTATTTCATCACCTTGCCAAAATTCTACTTCTTTTGCTGTTTTATTTTCAAAGTTTATTTTTTTAATATGTGCTTTAGTAACAATCTTTAAGTTCTTTCTGTGTTTGATAGGATTTAAATATCCAACAGAAGTACTACATCTAAAACCATCTTTTTGTGTTACTTGGAAATATCCACATCCATGATTATCACCTGTATTAAAATCTTTTGTTTTTGGTATGCCAAATTCTTCAGCTGCATTTTGAAATTCATCCAATAATGGAAGATGTATTCTTTGATCAGAAACAGACAAAGGTCCATTAACACCATGAAACTCACTTTTACCTCTTTCTTGATTTTCAGCTTTAATAAAATAAGGTAAAACATCGTCCCATCCCCAACCAGTATTTCCCGATTGTCTCCAAAGATCATAATCTCGATGTTGTCCTCTAATATATAGCAATCCATTTATTGATGAGCTTCCTCCCAAAGTTTTTCCTCTTGGATATCTTATAGAAATATTGTTCATACTTTCATCTGGTTCAGTTCGATAGCACCAATCGGTATTAGGATTATGCATTGTTTTAAAGTATCCAACTGGAATATGGATCCATGGGTTATTATCATTTCCTCCAGCCTCTAAAAGTAACACCTTGTTACTTGGATTTTCAGACAATCTGTTAGCTAAAACACATCCAGCTGATCCAGCTCCTAATATTATAAAATTAAAGTTTTCCATTAGTTTAAATATTTATAGTGGGTAAAATTAAAAATACTAGTGTTAGCGATGTTAATGAATGTAAAATTTATTATATTAGCTCTTGTTAAACTTTTTAAAATTTGAGAGGCTACTTCTTTTATAAAAAACAATGAGAGGGAAAATATAATATGAAAAAAATCATATCATTAGTTGTGGGAACTCTTCTTTTAACTGTTATGACAGTTACAGGAGCTAATTCTGCACAAACTCTTAAGTGTCAAACTGTAATTAGTGCAAAAGCTGATGAAGTGAAAATGTTAAAAGATTTCACTGACACAGTAACTGAACTAACACAAGGTTCACTTAAGTTTGAAATTATGCCAGCTGGCGCAGTAGTAGGTGTGAAGGAAACTTTAGATGCAGTTGATAAAGGTCTTATCGATTGTGGTTTTGCTTGGACTCACTATTGGTCAGGTGATCACCCAGCAGCTATGTTATTTGGTTCGCCAGTAGCTGGCGCAGGTGTTGGTATTGATAACATCGCATTTTTATCTTGGTTCCAATATGGTGGTGGTAAAGAACTTTACGACCAACTATGGTCTGAGATGGGAAGAGACATCAAAGGATTTATGTTACAACCAGTAGGTCCAGAAGCTTTAGGTTGGTTCAAAGAACCAATTAATAGCATGGCTGACTTTAGAAAGTACAAGTTCAGAACTCCTCCAGGAATTCCAGGACAAACTTATAAAGATATTGGTGTAGCTTCTGTTGCAATGGGTGGTGGAGATATTCTACCAGCTCTTGAAGCAGGAACAATTGATGCTGCTGAATGGTGTTGTCCAAAACCAGACATGACATTTGGTTTCCAAAAAGTTCTAAAACATTACTACCTACAAGGTCTTCACCAAGTAGTAGTAAATGCTGACTTCTATATCACAGGCTCTAAGTACAAGAAAATGTCTGCTATTGAGAAGAAAGCTTTAGAAGTTGCTGCGAATGCATCTCTATCAAAATCAATGAGTTACAGAATATACGAAAATGGAAAAGCTCTTGCTGAGTTAACTGGAAAACATGGTGTAATTTTACACGATACTCCAGCTGACTATTTCCCTGCGTATATGGCTGCAGCAAAAGCTAGTCTAGAGAAGAATGCTGCAAAGAATAAATTCTTTGCTCAAGTATGGCAATCTCAAAAAGACTTTGCTGATATTGCAGTACCATTTTGGTCTGGATCTCAAATGTCAAATGCTAAGCTAGGAATGGCTCACGCAGAAACATTAAAATAGTATCAAGAATACTTTTATAAAGCGGGCAATTACTTGCCCGCTTTTTATTTAACTCAAATTTTTTTATGGCAGAAGAACCAGGAAAATTAGATATAACCGATGAAATGATCGCTGAGAGGCGAGGTGGTTCTGGTCCAATGCCTAAGGATATGCCAAAATGGATGGCATCTACAATTACAAAAATAGACTTATTTAGTAAAAGGATCGGTAATGTTGTTTGTTGGATAACAATACCTTTAATCTTGGCTATGACTTACGAAGTTTTAGCTAGAAAATTATTCACAGCACCTACGATGTGGGCATATGACATGAGTAGATTTATGTATGGTGCTTTATTTATGTTAGGTGCTGGTTACGCATTATCAAAAGGTGTTCATATAAGAGCAGATTTTTTATATCGAAATTTTAAAACAAAAACTCAGGGCAGGATTGATTTTTGGTTATACTTATTATTTTATTTTCCTGGTTTAATAGTATTTCTTTATATGACCACTGGATTTGTTCAGGAGTCAATCATGAGAGGTGAAAGAGGAATGGATACTGCATGGATGCCCTACATGTGGCCTATTAAAGCCTCCTTATGGTTTGGAATAGTTTTTTTACTTATACAGGGTGTTTCAGAATTACTTAAAAGTTATTGGGCTGCTACTAGAGGTCTGTGGCCAGGAGCAAAAGAATAAATGCTAGCAGAATTTATAGATCCAGCAATTTTAGGCTTCATATTAATTGGTGTAATGCTTTTTTCAATTTTTGTAGGGTTTCCTATTTCATTTACATTAATTTTCTTAGGCTTTGTGTTTGGTTATTTGGGTTTTGGAAAACTAGTATTTTATTTAATGACCTTGCAGTTCTCGATGGTTATGACCGAACAAACATTGGCCGCCGTCCCACTCTTTGTTTTTATGGGAATTATGATGGAACAAGCTGGCTTGATGGAAAGATTATTTTCAGCATTTCAATTAATGTTAGCTAAAGTTAGAGGCTCATTATACTACGCTGTTCTATTTGTGTCAGTAGTCTTTGCTGCTGCTACTGGGATTGTAGGTGCATCAGTTACTATTTTAGGAATTATGGCAGCAAAATCTATGAACAGATCAGGATACAATGTGAGATTAGCCGCAGGAACTATTACAGCAGGAGGAACTTTAGGTATTTTAATTCCACCTAGTATTATGCTTGTGGTGATGGGTCCAATTATGGAAATTCCAGTCACAGATTTATTTGCTGCTGCAATTATACCAGGAATACTTTTAGCAACTCTTTATGCGGCATACACTACAATTAGATGTTGGATTGATCCAAGTTTAGGGCCTGTACTACCACCAGAGTTAAGAGCAACGAGCATGAAGGAAGTTTGGATTGAATTCTTTTTAGGATTAGTTCCTCCTGCTGCATTAGTTTTTGCTGCACTTGGAAGTATTTTATTTGGTTTTGCAACACCAACAGAGGCAGCTGGTTGTGGTGCAATGGGTTCTTTACTATTAGCTTTGGCTTATAAAAAATTAACACTAAAAAAATTGCAAGATGCGTTAGTTAAAACTTTAGAAATTTCAGCTTTAATAATGGTTTTAGTAGCTGCATCAAACTTTTTTGGTGCAGTTTTTTCAAGACTTGGAACACCTATGTTGTTGACTGACTTTCTATTAGGTTTGGAGATGAATAAATATTTTATCTTAGCACTAATAATGATGATGATCTTTTTGCTAGGTTGGCCTCTAGAGTGGGTACCAATTGTAATGATTATAATTCCAATAATATTACCTTTAGTAGAAGCTCTTGGGTTTAACTTAACATGGTTTGCAATTCTAGTGGCAGTCAATCTTCAGACAGCCTGGCTGTCTCCACCTGTAGCACTTTCTGCTTATTTTTTAAAAGGTGTGGTTCCTGAATGGGATTTAAAAGATATTTATTATGGAATGATGCAATTTATGGTTATCCAAGTAATAGGTTTAATATTAATAATTGTGTTCCCTAAAATTGCTCTATGGTTACCAGCCTATCTTTATGGACAGTAGAAATTATTAGTTTAATATAATTTTTAGTGAATCAACCAAAAGTTAAATATTCTCTTTCAAACTGGGACCTTGTTACAGTAAACCCTAATTATAAAACTTGGGACTGGAAAGATATTTTCTGTTTTTGGGGTGTTAATGTTCAAAGTATAATAGGCTTTTCATTAATTGCCTCTCTATACACAATCTATAGCCTTAACACTTTTGTTGTTTTTTTTGGAACTATTTTAGGCTCATTATTAGTTTATTTATTTTCTAATTTAATTGGTAAACCATCTCAAAAATTTGGGTTACCTTTTGCTGTTTTGCTAAGATCTTCCTTAGGGTTTAGAGGTGCAAAGTTTTTTGGTTTGATTAGGAGTATTGTTGGAATTTTTATGTTTGGTATTCAAACATATTTTTTATCAAAAGCTATTGGATATCTTATTAGAATTTTAATTTTTTCAATTGATAATTCAGCTTTAGACCAAGAAATTTTTCTTATTTTTTTACTTGGATTAAATATTATTGATTGGATTTCATTTATTCTTGTTATTATTTTTCAAGCATTAATGTTTAGTGTGGGTATTCAATTTAACAAAAAGCTAATTAATATCTCTGCTGTTATTGTTTACACTGGAATGATTTTGTTTTTTTTTAGTGTTTTTTTAAGCGATGTTAAAATTACTTCAAAAGCATTTATTGAAATATTAAACTATAAAAATTTTTTTAATATCAATAACATTGCTCCCCTGTTAACTGTGGCCGGTACCATCTTTGCATACTTTTCAATTATTATAATTAGTTTTGGAGATTTTTCTAGATACGTTAAAGATGAAAAAAATTTAGAAAAAGGTAATTTAAGTTTGATTTTAAATTTAGTTATATTTTCTTTTTTTGCAGTCTTTATTGTCATTGGATCAGATGTTTTTTTAAATCAAAAATTTGAAGATATAAATAGAATTTTTACAAATCCAACAGACATCATTGGTAAATTTGACAATCTGCAAATTACAACTATTGTACTTTTTTTTATTATTGTAGGTTCTGCATCTACTAATCTGGTAGCTAACTTTATCCCTTCTCAGTATTCACTTATTAATTTTATGCCAACTTTATTAACTTTAAAAAGTGCTAGTTATACAATTTCTATAATTGGTTTTGTAATTGGTATTTTTTGGTTAACATTTTTAAGTCAAATTGGTATTTTGCCTTTAATTGATACATTTGGGTCATTTTTTGGACCAATATTTGGAGTAATTATTATTGATTATTATTTGATTAAAGAAAGTAATTTAAGTAATAAAGATCTTTATTCAGCTGACAATAACAGTATTTATTACTATTCAAATGGATGGCATATCAAAGCGATATATTCTCTATCTTTAGGTTTTATTTTTTCAGCCTCAACTATATGGAATGTTAATTTGATGTTTTTACAATCATATGCATGGATTATTGGTGCAATTATATCTTCACTAACTTATTATTTGTTAGCAAAAAAATAATTTAATGAACAAATTTGATTTTAAAAGTAGAACTGCTATTATTACAGGAGGTGGCCAAGGATTTGGGCTTGATATTGCAAAAAGATTTTTAGACTCAGGTGCAAAAGTTGTTATTTGGGATATTGATGAAGATTTACTTAAATCTGCAACTAATGAAGTTAACAATGAAAACTTAAGCTATAACGTTGTTGATGTTTCGAATTATTCTCAAATTGAACAATATGTTTCTCAAATCACCTCCAAAGATAATATTGATATCTTAATTAATAATGCCGGTATTACAGGACCTACAGCTCCATTATGGGAATATGATATTGAAGAATGGAATAAAATTATCCAAATAAACTTAATGGGAACTTTTAACTGTTGTAGAGCAATTGTTCCTAATATGATTAAAAATAATTATGGTAGAATAGTTAATGTTGCATCAGTAGCAGGCAAAGATGGCAATGCAAATGCAAGTGCATACAGCTCAGGTAAAGCAGGAGCAATTGGACTGACTAAATCTCTAGGTAAAGAATTGGCTGACAAAAATATAGCAGTTAATGCGGTTACACCAGCAGGTGCTAAAACAAGAATATTAGATCAAATGAGCAAAGAACATGTCCAACGAATGCTTTCAAAAGTTCCTAGAGGACGCTTTCTTGAAATACACGAGTTTACTGCATTAGTTTGCTGGCTCTGTTCAGAGGAAAATTCTTTTTCTACTGCGGCTGTATTTGATATTAGTGGTGGAAGATCTACATATTGATTTTTTCAAGAACTAGTAAATATTTTAATTTATTATTTTATTAAGTTTAAAAAAAATTTCCAAAAGTTGAATTTAAAAGAAAATAAACTATAAGTTTTTTTATGATTAGATTTTGTAGCATACTTTCTTCAATATTATTTTTTGTTACATTTGCTATAGCTGATAATTCAAAAGTTTTTGAGTTTACAGAGTCTGAACTTGATGAATTAAAAGTTAGAAAAGTAAGAGGTGCTGATAATAAAACAGTTTATTCTGTAGGATCTAATGAAAACGGTAATTATTTGAAAGCAATAGCTGATAATGCTGCATCTGGATTAGGTAAAGAGATAAAAGTCAATCTCAACGAAACACCGTTTATTAATATTACATGGAAAGTAGAAAAAGATTTAAGAGATATCAAGGAAAATACCAAAAAAGGTCATGATTTCGCTGCTCGTGTTTTTGTTATAAAAAAAACTGGAGCAACACCTTTGTCGAATAGGGCAATAAATTATGTTTTTTCAAGTAATAATGATGTTGGAGAAAATTTTCCAAGTCCCTATACAAAAAAATCAATAGATAATGTTCTGGCAACAACTAAAGAAAACTTAAATGAATGGGTTACAGTTAAGTCAAACGTAAAAGCAGATTTTAAAAAATTTCATAATCTTGACGTAAATCAACTAGATGGACTAGCAATAATGTCTGACACAGATAATTCCAAAATGAAATCTGTTGCTTATTATCAAAATATTTATTTTTCAGCTAATTAATTAAAGTTTTAAATATTTTTTAAGTACCATACTTAAGATGGAAAGAATAACTGCAACAGCAACGTCCGCAACAGGAATTGCATTAGGAAAACCAAAATTCCAAAAAATAACTCCTAGCAACCATATGATATAAATTTTCATTAATATTATTATATCTTAGTTTGTATTAAATATTTATTTTTTTGATATGATGTTTTCATGCACGAAAATTTTTATCATAAAATAAAAGTTTATTATGAAGACACAGATGCTGGTGGCATTGTTTATTATGCCAATTATCTAAAATATCTTGAAAGAGCTAGAACTGAAGCATTATCAACTATTGGACTAAGCAACCTTCAAATAAAAGATAAATTTGGTGCTTTTATAATTGTTAAATCATGCAATATTAATTACAAAAAATCCGCATATTTAGAAGATGAATTGAGCATTAGATCTTTTGTAAAATCAATTACCAAAACATCTTTTTTTATGAATCAGATTATAACAAAAGATGAAAATATTATAGCAGATGCTAAGATCCATTTAGTTTTTGTTAATAATAAAAGTAAACCAGTTAAAGTTCCAGATTTAATTTTTGATAATTTCAAACCTTATTTTTGTGACAGTATTAAATTTTAGATTTTTTTTTTGCTTTTTTGAATAAATCTATCATCATTTTTTGAGATATTAGTTTTGTATTTACATTTCTTGGGCTTGGATGATAGCAAGGAATTAAAGTTAAATTATCTGGTAAAAGATAAGATTTACCATGTTTAAAATAAATATTTTTGTTGAGATTATATTTTTTTTTATAAAACTTAATACAATTATCAAAAGCAACTTTTCCTAAAGTGACTATTGTTTTTAATTTATTTAAATTAGAAATTTCTTCATTAAAATATTTTGAACAATTATTGAGCTCTTTGTTTAGAGGTTTATCTCCAGGAGGTACACATTTTAAGATATTAGTTATATAAGTAGAATTAAGTTTTAAGCCATCTTTTAAATTTTCAGAATTAGATTGATTAGAAATCTTAGCTTTATGTAGACATCTGAATAGAAATTCAGATGATTTATCACCTGTAAAAGCTCGCCCAGTTCTTGTTCCACCATGAGCGGCTGGGGCTAAACCCAAGATTAATAGCTTTGCATTTATGTCACCAAAACCAGTTACTGGTTTTCCCCAATAAATTTCATTAATATATTTTTTTCTTTTTTCAGTTGTAATTTTTTTTATAAATTTTGATAATCTTGGACATTTTTTACATTTAATAATTGTTTTATTAAGTTTTTTAAATTTAATACTCATAAATGAAATTTATAAAATTTTTATTAATATTATTTATAACTATTAACTCTCCAATTAAAGCTGATTCAAATCAAAACTTAATTAATGAGTTGAAGAATGGAGGAAAGTTTATCTTTATCAGACATGCATATGCTCCTGGAGGAGGTGATCCAAATAATTTTGATATTAATGATTGTAATACACAGCGTAACTTGAGTAATTCAGGTAGAGAACAAGCTAAAAATATAGGAATTTTTTTTAAAGATAATAATATAAAAATTGAAAATGTATTTTCTAGTGAATGGTGCAGATGTAAAGAAACTGCTTTAATTGCTTTTAAAGAATTTGAAACAAAAGACTTTTTAAATTCATTTTTTAGTTCAAAATTTGCTAAAAATAAAGACTCTCAGATGAATAATTTAAAAGAATTTATTAAAAATAACAAAAGCAAACAAAACATAGTGTTTGTTACACATTATGTGGTAATTTCGGAAAGCTTAAACTATTTATCTTCTTCAGGTGAGATTGTCATTTCAGACAAAAATTTAAAAGTAATTGATACTGTTGAAATAGAATATTAAAATAGACTAACATGTCTTCAAAAAAAGCAATGAAACAAGCACAAAAGCAAGCTTACGCAAAACATAGAAGTAGCATTACTAACAGTAATAAATTCAATTTTAAAAATAAAAACTCATCTAAAAAAAATAAAAAAAAAAGCTAACTTTCTTTTTGAAATCTTTCAATTTTTTTACATTCAGACAATAAAGAAATTGCTTCTTCATTATTGATAACAGTTTTTATCATTATATTTGAGTTATCAATTTCAAATACTAACTGAGTGTAAAATTGTGGATAGCCTACTTTATCAGTTAAAATTTTATTATCTTCCTGATAAATAAATTTTGTTAAAGTATTATTTTTTTTAATTGATAGATCTGTAACACGATATTTTTTAAATGTTTTTTCATTATAAACATAATTTCTCGTCATTAATAATTTTTCTAAATCTAAAGTATATTCATTTTTTAAAAAACCATCTTTCTGGTTATTGCAATAACTTAGAATGATAATTTCACCATATGAATTTTTAAAAGAAAATAAAATTATTATTAAGATGAATTTAATTATAAATTTATTTTTTTTCATTTTTATCTACATAAAAAAGTGCAATTAAAAAAAGAATTGTCCAAATAAATATTGACATTGTTTTTATTAGTGTTGTTTCAGCTCCCCACACATCCAAAAAAAGTGCTCCGATTATTATCCCAATAGCGTATATTATTGTTAAGAATGTTAATTTATTCATTTAATTTTAATCTTTTATTAGATTTTTCTTAAAGAGAGAAACTCCATTATTAATTTTATGCTCATAAGACTCATTAAAACTCTCTAATTGCCAACCACTAAGTCTTTTTTTGATTATTTCAAGATTATCTAATTTCCATTTATCTGTAGTTTCTTCAGATTTCCAGATTTTTTTCTCATCATTATTTCTACCACAGCCATAACAGTATCCAGTTGAGGGATCAGTCTTGCATATACTTATACAGGGCGAAATTATCATTTTGTAAAATTAGTATAAATTATATGAGATAAATAGTTAATTTTTAACTAATTGTCATTGGACAAATAGTTTCAATAATATATAAAACCCATAATTTGTGGGGCGATGGCGGAATTGGTAGACGCGTTGGTCTTAGGAACCAATATTTTCGGATGTGAAGGTTCGAGTCCTTTTCGCCCTACCACTTAAAAAATTATGAAAGTAACAATAGAAAATATAAAAGGTTTAAATAAAGATCTTAAAGTTTTAATCGATAAAGAGACTATGAACTCTTACATGGATGAAAAATATGAAGAGATCAAAGGTACAGTAAATCTAAAAGGTTTTCGTCCTGGCAAAGTACCTAGAGAAGTTTTAAAAAGACAATTTGGAAAAGCAATATTCGGTGAAGTTTTAGACAAGGTATTAAAAGAAACTTCCACTAAAGCTCTTGAGGAAAATAAAATTAAACCTGCAGGACAGCCTAAGCTTGATCTTAAAACTTACGGTGAAGATAAAGAGCTGGAATATGTGTTATCTATTACTGAGCTTCCTAAAGTAGATATAAAATCTTTAGAGAGTATCAAATTTGATCAATATTCTGTTAAAATTGATGATAGCGAGACAGATAAAAGAATTAAAGATATTGCCAAAAATCAACCAAGTTTTAAAGAGGCTAGTCCTGATACTAAAGCTAAAGAGGGCGATTTAGTTGCTTTAGATTATAAAGCAACAATTGATGGAAAAGAATTTAAAGGTAATGAAGGAAAAAATACTCAATTAACTCTTGGTAAGGATTTATTTCTTAAAGGTTTTGACAAACAATTAAATGGTGTCAAAAAAAATGATGAAAAAGTTGTAGAAGCTATTCTCCCAGAAAATTTTCCTGAAAAAGAATTAGTTAATAAAAAAGCTCTATTTAGTTGTAAAATTTTAAATGTTAAAAATCCAGAGGAAGTCAAAATAGATGATGATTTTGCAAAAAATTTAGGTGCAAAAGACTTGAATGATCTTAAATCATTAATATCAAAACAGATTAATGATGAATATAAAAATTCATTAGATCAATTAGCAAAAAATCAGATTTTAAAAGAAATAGAAAAAATTAATGTTGATGAAATTCCAGAAAATTTAATTGAAGAGGAGATTAAAATCCTTTCTCAAGGAATGCCAGAAGATGAAGCAAAAAAAAATAAAGCTAAATTTACAGAAACAGCCAAGACAAGAATTAAAACTGGACTTATATTAAATGCATTTGGCGAACAAAATAAAGTTGATGTATCTGAGCAAGAAATTCAAGCAGAAGTTCAAAAACAGTTAAGAATGATGCCGGGCCAAGAAAAAATGGTAATGGATTTTTATCAAAAAAACCCTTCAGCTGTAGCAAGCTTAAGAGGAACTGTTTATGAGGAAAAAATTATAAATTTGATTAAAGAAAAAGCAAAACCTAATAAAAAAGAAATTTCCAAAGTTGAAGCTGAAAAAATTCTAAAAGAAGCTCACAACCATGACCATGATCATGATCACGGTGAAGATAAAAAAACTAAAACAAAAACTGCTTCAGAAAAAAAACCTTCAACAAAAGCTACCAAATCTAAGCCAAAGCCAAAAAAAGTTAGCAAAAAGTAATCTCAAGTTGTATAACTAAAACGAATCAACTTATGACAAAAAATTTTTCTGAACATATGAACACCTTAGTTCCAATGGTTGTTGAGCAATCAAACAAAGGTGAAAGAGCATATGATATCTATTCTAGACTTTTAAAAGAAAGAATAATTTTTTTAACAGGTCAAATTAATGATAATGTTGCATCTTTAGTTACAGCTCAATTATTATTTCTTGAAGCTGAAGATCCTAAAAAAGAAATCTATTTATATATTAATAGTCCAGGCGGACTAGTAACAGCTGGTCTTGGGATTTATGATACTATGCAATACGTAAAACCAGATATTTCGACTTTATGCATTGGTCAAGCAGCATCTATGGGTTCATTTTTACTTGCAGCAGGAACTAAAGGTAAAAGATTTTCATTACCCAACTCAAGAGTTATGGTCCATCAACCGTCAGCAGGATTTCAAGGTCAAGTAACAGATATAGAAATTCATGCAAATGAAGTGTCGTCACTTAAAAAAAGATTAAATGAAATTTATTCAAAACATACAGGTAAAACTGTGGATGAGGTAAAATCTGCTCTTGAAAGAGATAATTTTATGACAGCTGAGGTTGCTAAAGCCTTTGGTTTAATCGACGAAGTAGTAGAAAAAAGATCCTAATACACCACATATTGGATGTGGTATAATCCAACTTGATTAGTACGACTCTTCTATAATAGAGTGTTAAAAATTGATTCGTTAAAAAAATATTTATGACAACAAATAATAAAAATATTCTCTATTGTTCTTTCTGTGGAAAGAGTCAGCATGAAGTTAGAAAATTAATTGCTGGACCTACAGTTTTTATTTGCGATGAATGTGTTGAATTATGTATGGATATTATCAAAGAGGAAAGTAAAGATACTTTTGTTAAACATCAAGATGGTCTTCCTTCTCCAAAAGAAATTTGCTCAGTTTTAGATGACTATGTAATTGGCCAACCACATGCAAAAAAAGTATTATCTGTTGCTGTTCATAATCATTATAAGAGACTAAATTATGAAAGCAAAACCAGTAAGAATGTTGAGCTTGCAAAGTCTAACATACTCTTAGTTGGACCCACTGGTTGTGGTAAAACATTATTAGCTCAAACGCTGGCTAGAATTTTAGACGTTCCATTTACAATGGCTGATGCAACTACATTAACTGAAGCTGGTTATGTTGGTGAAGATGTTGAAAATATAATTTTAAAGTTGTTGCAAGCCTCAGATTATAATGTTGAAAAAGCGCAAAGAGGAATTGTTTACATTGATGAAGTTGACAAAATTAGTAGAAAATCTGAAAATCCATCAATTACAAGAGATGTGTCAGGCGAAGGTGTTCAGCAAGCATTATTAAAAATTATGGAAGGAACAGTTGCTAGTGTTCCACCTCAAGGGGGAAGAAAACATCCTCAACAAGAATTTTTACAGGTTGATACAACTAATATATTATTTATTTGTGGAGGAGCTTTTGCAGGACTTGATAAAATTATATCACAAAGAGACAAAGGAACTTCAATAGGTTTTGGTGCTGATGTTAAAAATACTCAAGATAAGAAAACTGGTGAATGGATGAAAACTCTTGAACCTGAAGATCTATTAAAATTTGGTTTAATACCGGAATTTATTGGAAGACTTCCCATGATTGCAACACTTGAAGATTTAGATGAAAAATCCTTGATTAAAATACTAGAAGAGCCAAAAAATTCATTAACTAAACAATATAAAGAACTATTTAAGTTAGATGGTGCAAAATTAACATTTAAAGATAATGCTTTAAAAGAAATTGCTCAAAAAGCCATCAACAAAAAAACAGGTGCTAGAGGCTTAAGATCTATTTTAGAAAACATCTTATTAAAAACTATGTACGATCTTCCTAGTCAGGATAACATAGAAGAGGTAATTGTTGACGCAGGAGCTGCAAAAGGTCAGTCTCAACCTATATTGGTTCATTCTAAAGCAGTTAGTAAATCCAAATCAAACAAACCATCAGCGGCTTAATATCCTTAATAAGTAATAAAAATCTATTGCAATATAAAATATAATATCCATATTATTGCTATGGACGTTAAAATCACACTACCTTTGTTACCATTAAGAGATATCGTTGTTTTTCCAAGCATGGTTATACCTTTGTTTGTAGGACGAGATAAGTCAATCTCAGCACTAAATGAGGTAATGAAGAAAGATAAAAAAATTATTCTAGTAACTCAAAAAAATTCTGAAATTGATGATCCTAAAAAAACAGATATTTTTATGTATGGATGTGAAGGAAACATTCTACAACTTTTAAAATTACCAGATGGAACAGTTAAAGTTTTAGTAGAAGGTATTAAAAGAGTAAAAATTTTAGATTTTAAAGATAATGATAAGTTTATAACTTGTGATTATGCTCATTATAGCGATGTATTAGTTAAGGATGAGGATTTATTTCCACTTGCTGCTACCGCGTTAAGAAGATTAGAAAAATTGACATCAATTAACAAGAAAGTCTCAAGTGAAACTATTAATACTATTAAACAATTAAAAGACCCATCTCAAATAGCTGATAATATAGCTTCACATATAACAGCTACTATTTCCGAAAAACAACAAATTTTTGAAACTGCAGATGTTAAGAAAAGATTAAATGTCATTATTAAGATAATGGAAAGTGAAACAAGTATCATTGGTGTTGAAAAAAGAATTAGAGGTAGAGTTAAAACTCAAATGGAGAAAACTCAAAGAGAGTATTATTTAAATGAACAATTAAAAGCTATTCAAAAAGAGTTGGGTGAAATTGAAGATGGTAAGGATGAAACTAGCAGCCTTAATAAAGCTATTACAAAAGCAAAGATGCCTAAAGAAGTTGAAAAAAAATGTTTGCAAGAATTAAAAAAATTAAAAAATATGAGTCCAATGTCAGCAGAGGCAACTGTTGTTAGAAATTACTTAGATTGGATGACTGAGCTCCCGTGGTATAAAAAAAGTGAAGTTGATATAGACCTAACAAAAGCTTTGAATACTCTTGATGCAGATCATTTTGGTCTTGAAAAAGTTAAAGAGAGAATAATTGAATTTCTTGCTGTTCAAAAAAGAATGAAAAAAATTAAAGGACCTATATTATGCTTAGTTGGACCTCCAGGAGTTGGTAAAACTTCATTAGGTAAATCAATTGCAAAAGCAACTAATAGAGAATTTGTTAGAATGTCAGTTGGTGGTATGAGAGATGAAGCAGAGATAAGAGGACATAGAAGAACTTATATAGGCTCACTACCTGGTAAAATAATTCAGATGATGAAAAAAGCTGGAACTAAAAACCCATTAATTTTATTAGATGAAATAGATAAAATTGGAAACGATTATAGAGGAGATCCTTCATCGGCTTTATTAGAGGCTTTAGATCCAGAACAAAACACAACATTTAATGATCATTACTTAGAAGTAGATTATGATTTATCAGATGTAATGTTTGTAACTACTGCTAATACTTTAAATATTCTTCCACCACTTTTAGACAGAATGGAAGTAATTAGACTAGCTGGTTATACTGAAGATGAAAAAATCAGTATTGCTAATAAATATCTATTACCAAAACAAATTAAAGATAATGGTGTTAAAGACAAAGAAATGAAATTAGAAGATGATATCATTAAAGAAGTAATTAGAGGTTACACCAAAGAGTCGGGTGTAAGAAACTTAGAAAGAGAAATATCTAAACTTGCAAGAAAAGTCGTTAAGAAAGTTGTGGCTGGTGAAGAAAAAGAAGTAAGTATTAATAATAAAAACTTATCTAATTTTCTAGGTATTGCTAAATTCAAATTTGGAGAACTAGAAACTGACGATAAAGTTGGTATTGTAACAGGTCTTGCTTGGACTGAGTATGGTGGGGAAATTTTAAAAATTGAAACTGTTACTATGCCTGGAAAAGGTAGAATGCAAATTACAGGAAAATTAGGAGACGTAATGCAAGAGTCTGTAAAAGCTGCAAAATCTTTTGTTAGATCTAAATGCCTAGAATATGGAATTATTCCGCCACTATTTGAAAAAAAAGATTTTCATATCCACGTTCCAGAAGGAGCAACTCCAAAAGATGGTCCATCAGCAGGTGTTGGAATGGTAACTTCAATTGTATCTTCAATTACTGGAATTCCAGTAAGAAGAGATGTTGCGATGACAGGTGAGGTTACTTTAACGGGACAAGTATTACCAATTGGTGGTTTGAAAGAGAAATTATTAGCCGCACATAGAGCTGGGATTAAGGAGGTACTAATTCCAAAAGAAAATGAAAAAGATCTAGTGGATATGCCTAAAAAGATAACTGATGATATTAAAATCACTCCTGTGGATCACGCTGATCAGGTTTTAAAAGTTGCTTTAACTAAAGAACTAAAAAAAACTGAATGGGTAGAAGTAGATATGTCTAAAAATGATGACAAAACACAAGCTAGTATCCAATAATAATCGCTTACTTTATAATAATTAACCGCTTAATTTCTGTGCTAAATTAATCGTTTTAATAACTAGCTATCTTATAATAATTTAGATAAGTTTTTTAAAAATAAAAACATTAGGAGAGAAATATGAATAAATTTAATAAAATAATTGTTATTTTATTTTCATCTTTATTTTTAAGTTTTGCAGCCAATTCAACAGAAGTAAAATTTGGACACGTGGGAAAACCAGGATCTTTATTTTCAGCATCAGTTGATCATTTTGCTAAACTTGCTAATGAAAGATTGGGAAGTAAAGGTAAAGTATCAGTTTTTGGTTCTTCGCAGCTTGGTAAAGACAAACAGGGTATGCAAAAACTTAAATTAGGTACAGTAAACATGTGGTTGCCATCATCTGTTATGGCTTCAATTCATGATGAGTTTGGTGTGTTTGATATGCCTTTTATTATTAAAGACAGAAAACATATGAATAAAGTTGAAAGCCAAGTTTTACCAGGGATGTTTAAAAATCTTGAAGCTAAAACTGGTTACAAAGTTATAGCAGTATGGGAAAATGGTTTTAGACATATTACAAACAATGTAAGAGCTATTGATAAACCAGATGATTTAAAAGGAATTAAATTAAGAACTCCTAAATCAAAATGGAGAGTTAAAATGTTCCAATCATATGGTGCAAACCCAACTCCAATGTCATTTTCAGAAGTTTTTACAGCTTTGAAAACTGGAACAATGGACGGTCAAGAAAACCCGTATGCTCAAATAGCTAGTGCTAAATTTCAAGAAGTTCAAAAATATCTATCAATTACAGGTCACGTTTATACTCCTGCTTATGTAGCAGTACATAAAGATCATTGGAGCAAGTTACCTGCTGATGTGCGAGATATTTTAGAGCAAGCTGCTCAAGACACACAAAAGTTTGTGTACGAAGAAGCTGCTAGACTAGAGAAATCTTTATTAGGTGTAATCGAGTCAGCTGGTGTTCAAGTAAACACAGCGGATAAAGGAGCGTTTATTGCAGCCAGTAAAGGAATATACGATCAATTTGCATCAGAAGTATCAACTGGTGGTGCGTTAATTGACAAAGTATCATCTTTAGCAAATTAATCTAATTTGTATCAGGCCTTCCTCCAGAAGGCCTGAAAAAATATATGACATTAAAAAGATTTATAGATTCATACGAAAGTTTTTTAAAAGTTATACTATTTATAATGATGGTAGCTCTTGCAGTAACAGTGTTGCTTGGAGTTTCTTTCCGTTTTGCTGGAAGTGCTTTAGTTTGGTATGATGAAGTTGCAGCAGTACAACTTGCCTGGATTACATATTATGGTTCAGCGTATGCATCATTAAAAGGCGCGCATATTAGTGTTCCGAGTATTTTTAAAGCATTTCCATTAGCTTTAAGAAAAATATTTTTTGTATTATCCAAACTTGTTATTTATGGATTCTTGATATTGCTAGCTTATTATGGGTATTTAGTTCTAACACTTATTGGAGGAGAAACTTTAGTCACTTTAGAGTGGGTTCCTCAAACTTTTGTGCAATCAGTGATACCAGTTGCATCATGTCTCTTTATTCTATCTGAAACTTTACGAATTCCAGAGGATTATAAAAATTTAGTTCTTCAAACAACTAACGTTGAGATAACAGGAGATATTTAATGTTAATTTTAACAATGTTTGCAGTACTACTATTTATTCTATCTATAAATGTTCCTATTGCTATTGGTTTAGCGGTAACAACAATAATTGCCATGGTATTAAAATCTGGAACAAGTTTTTTAATTGATACTGCAATCGTTATGTTTGATGGATCAATGAAATTCCCTTTGATTGCAATACCTTTGTTTATTCTTGCAGGCTCAATAATGAACAGTGCAGGTATATCTAGAAGATTAATAGCTTTTGCTTCTGCTCTTGTAGGATTTATTAAGGGTGGTTTAAGTATGATTAATATTGCAACTTCAATGTTTTTTGCTGAAATTTCTGGATCAGCGGTTGCAGATGTTGCCGCTCTTGGTTCAATACTTATTCCTGCGATGAAGAAAAAAGGTTATCCAGGAGCTTTTGCTGCAGCCGTTACTTCATCTTCAGCATCTTTAGCAATTATTATTCCACCTTCAATCCCAATGATTGTTTACGCAGTGATGTCTCAAAGTTCAGTTGTACAATTATTTGTAGCTGGAATTGTACCTGGCGTAATTGGTGGATTTTTTTTAATGTTAGCTGCATATGTTACAGCAAGACGTAAAAATTTTCCTATTGAAGAAACTTTTAATCTTGCAAATGTTAGAAAAACTGCAAGAGAAGCAGCATTAGCCTTCTTGTTACCTGTAATTATTTTAGGGGGTATTTTTGGCGGTGTAGTAACTGCAACTGAGGGTGCAGGTTTAGCAGTTGTTGCATCTTTAGTTATTGGATTAGTTTATAGAGAGATAGATTTTAAAAGATTATATGATGCAGCTACCGAAGGAGCAATTCAAACAGCATCTGTAATGTTGTTAGTAGCAGCCTCTGTGTTATTAGGGGAATTTTTAACAATCGAACAGCTTCCACAAAAAATTGCCAACTCAATTATTGAATTTTCAAATAATAAGTTTGTTGTTTTAGCCATATTAAATGTTTTTCTTTTAGTAATAGGTTTCTTTTTACATTCTGTGGCGGCAATAATTCTTACTGTTCCTGTTGTTATGCCTTTAGTAAATGCTGTAGGCATAGATCCAGTTCATTTTGGAATTATAGTCACTTTAAATTTAGCAATTGGCCAACAAACTCCACCAGTTGCAAGTGTTCTAGCAACTGCTTGTTCTGTTGCAAAAGAAGATATTTGGGATGTAACAAGGGAAAACCTTATTTTTATTAGTGTGTTAGTAACATTGCTGCTTTTAGTAACTTACGTTCCTGCGATCCCTATGACTTTAGTTGAATACTTTTATAGGAGTTAAATGAGTAAACTAATTAAAATAAATAAAAAAAATAAACATTTAATTGAAGTAGTCATAAACAGACCAGAAAAATTAAATGCTATGACTAAGCCTATGTGGATAGAGCTTGGCAAAACTTTTAAAAAACTATCTAAAAATAAAAACTTAAGATGCATTGTTATAAGAGGCCAAGGAGGGAAATCTTTTTCACCTGGAAATGATATAGCAGAATTTACCAAAGAAAGATCATCATCAAAATTAGCAAAATCTTATGGTAAATTTTTACATGGAACTTTAGGAGAAATATTTAATTGTCCAATACCAATAATTGCTTTAATTGAAGGAATATGTGTTGGTGGCGGTTTAGAAATAGCAGGATGTTGTGATATTAGAATTTGCGGTAAAAGCTCAAGATTTGGAATTCCAATTAAAAGATTAGGCTTAACAATGGCGGCTAAAGAATTAGAAGTGTTGTTAAAAGTAACCAATTATTCAACGGCTATGGAAATTTTATTTGAAGGTAGAGTATTTGATGCTGATGAAGCTTTTGAAAAAAAACTCGTTAATAGGGTGGTTGAAGACAAAAATGTAGAAAAAGAAGCTTATAAATCTGCAGAATTAATATGCGAAGGAGCACCTAAAGTCACAAGATGGCACAAACAATTTGCTAGAAATATTTTAAAGAATGGTAAAGTGACTGAAAAAATAAATAATCTTGGGTATAAATGTTATGATACTGAGGATTTTAAAATTGGGTACAAATCCTTTTTAAATAAAACAAAACCCAAATTCAAAAACAAATAATAAATGACAGCATCATTGAAGGGCATTCGTGTTTTAGAAATGTCTCAGATTATGGCTGGTCCAACTTGTGGATTATTGTTAGCTGATTTAGGTGCTGAAGTTATTAAGATAGAAAAAACACCTAGTGGTGATGATACTAGAAATTTTCTTCCTCCAGATATCAATGGTGAAGCTGCGGCGTTTATGATGATGAATAGAAATAAAAAGGGCATAGCTTTAAATTTGAAAGATAAAGATGGAATAAAGATTTTTAAAGAAATGGTTAAAAATTCTGATGTAGTTTTAGAAAATTTTAGAAAAGGTACCTTGGAAAAATTAGGTATTGGTTATGATGTAATGTCTGAAATTAATCCTAAAATAATTCTTTGTGAAATATCTGGATATGGAAGAACAGGACCTTATTCGGATAAAGGAGGTTTTGATTTAGTTGCTCAAGGAATGAGTGGTTTAATGAGTATAACTGGAGAAAGTATAGATAAACCACCAATGAAAGTTGGAGCACCTATTACTGATATTACTGCTGGGTTACTGGCATCAAGTGGAATTTTAGCTGCGTTAGTTCATAGAGAAAAAACTGGAGAAGGACAGAAGGTCGACACATCATTATTTGAAGCTGGTATAGTTCACACTTATTGGCAATCAGCTATAGCTGGAGCTACCGGGTATTCTCCTGGTCCACTTGGATCAGCGCACCCCTTAACCGCTCCTTATCAAGCTTTTAAAACGAAAGATAAATGGATTACAGTTGGAGCATCCAACCAAAACACATGGTTAATGTTATTAAAGGCTATTAATCGTCAAGATCTTCAAGAGGATGAAAAATTTTCATCAAATTTTAATAGAAAAGAAAATATAAATGAACTTGTAGATATACTTAATGCTGAACTTATTAAAAAAACATCTGACGACTGGTTAGAAATATTTGATAATAATGGTTTACCATGTGGACCTATAAATTCGATTACTGAAATGTTTGAAGATCCACAAACAATTCATAGAGAAATGATAATTGAAGTTGATAATAAAAAAGCAGGTAAAAGTAAGGCTATTGGTATGCCAATTAAGTTTTCAAAAAGTAAAACTGAAAAATCAAAAGGTGCACCTAATTTAGGTGAACATACAAGAGAAATTATGCTTAATTTTGGATACAAGCAAGATGAAATAGAAGATTTTTATAATAGAAAAGTAATACTTTAATTTACAGTTTCAAAAATTTTAAATAGTAATTCTGAAACATGCTTACCTTTTTTATGGGATAAATCTGAGATCTGATGTCTACAACTTGTTCCATTTGCAATGATAAAATCTGCTTCATCACTATTATTTATTGCAGGTATTAAAGATAGATTTGCCATTTTTTTTGACACTTCATAATTCTTACTATCATAGCCAAACGACCCAGCCATACCACAACAGCTTGAGTCTATCATTTTGTTATTAATTTTTAATTCAGATAAAAGGTTTGTAAGCCCTTTCATTCTATCTTGTGATTTTTGATGACAGTGTCCATGAATTAGCACATTTTGATCAAATTTGTTTGTCTTAACTTTATTATCATTTTTAATTTGCTCTAATATGAATTCTTCTAATAAATAAAATTTATTTTTTATTTTTTCTCTATTATTTACATTTTTTAATTTTTGATATTCATCGTTAAAAGTAAGTAAGCATGACGGCTCAATACCAACAACTGGTAAGTTAAAATAATTATTATTTATAATATAATCGTTAAAGCGATTTAATTCTTTTGAAGTTTTATCTAATTGTCCGTATGATATGTATGTTCTACCACAGCATAGTGGTCTATCTAATTTATCTTTACCAAAACTTGGAATAATTGCTTGGTAGCCAAATTTATTTAACACTTTTATTGAGTAAATTAAGTTTTGATTTTCAAAATTAACATTAAATGTATCAGCAAATAAAATAACTTTTTTTTCTGAAAAATTTTGATCATTATAAATTTCTCTTAAAGTATTTTGATTTTGCACTTCTGGCATATTTCTCTCAACAGCAAAGCCAAATTTTTCAACAATAGATGAAATGAGTGGTAAATTTTTAATTTTATTAAATATTGGAGCGATAATCTTTAATAACCAAATAAGTCTAGGCATTTCAGAAGTTATTCTATCTTTAATCCGCATGCTAAATTTTTTGTAGTAATGAGAAAGGAATTCACTTTTCATTTTTGCCATATCAACTGACATTGGACATTCTCTTTGACAAGCTTTGCAGCTTACACAAAGTTCCATAGTTTCGTACATTTCTTTAGATGCAAAAGAGCCTTCAGGTAGTTGATTTGAAAGTGCTAGTCTAAGTGTATTTGCTCTACCTCTAACTAGATCTTTTTCTTCTTTTGTAACTCGATAAGAAGGGCACATTACCCCTGAATCTAATTTTCTACACGCACCATTATTGTTACACATTTCTACAGCATCAGTAAATTGACCCCAATTTGACCAATCATAATGTGTGCTTATATTTTGAGCTTGATACCCCGATTTATATCTCATTAAATCTCTATCATTTGATTTAAAAGGTCTTACAATTTTTCCAGGGTTTAATAAGTTTTTACTATCAAAAGTGTCTTTAATTTCCTCAAATGCATTTACAATTTTTTTGCCAAACATCATTTCGTGAAATTCTGATCTAACTATTCCATCTCCATGTTCACCAGAATGGGAACCCTTATAATTTTTAACTATTTCAAAAGATTCTTCAGAAATAGATCTCATATTTTTAATATCTTCATCTGACTTCATGTTTAATACTGGTCTTATGTGAAGCGTTCCCACAGATGCATGAGCATAAAACATACCGCTAGTTTTATATTTTTTAAATATTTCTTTTAATTGAGCCGTATAGTCAGCTAAATGATCTAATGAAACAGCACAGTCTTCAATAAATGCAACAGGTTTTTTATCACCTTTCATTGACATTAAAATATTTAGTCCTGCTTTTCTAATTTCAAAAACTTCTTTTTGCTCCTCAAGATTAGAATAAAATGAAAATTGATTATTTTTATTTTGATTTAAAACTAAATACTCAAGATCTTTAATTTTCTTTTCGTAAATACTTTGATCAGTATCAATAAATTCAACCATTAAAACTGCTTTAGGATTTCCTTTGATATATTTCTTTATTCCATCAGCATAGATAGGTATTTCTTTTGCTAAGTTTAATAAATTTTGATCCATTAGTTCAACACAGGTTGGTTTTAATTTAACAATTTCTTTTGTTAACTCCATTGCTTGATTAAAATTATCAAAATAACAAACACCCAATATTTTATTTTTTGGTATCTCAGATAGCTTTAATTTTATTTTATTGAATAATGAT
>JACWEP010000030.1 GCA_014653375.1 Pelagibacterales bacterium SAG-MED48
AAACAAACATTACAACATCTGCATCTTGTTCAATAGAACCAGACTCTCTTAAATCTGAAAGTTGTGGCTTGTGGTCGTCTCTTTGCTCAACTTGTCTGGAAAGTTGTGACAATGCTAAAACTGGAACACCAAGTTCTTTAGCAATTGCTTTTAGTCCTTGAGTAATTTGAGAGATCTCTTGTACTCTTCCATCTTTGTTAAAGGTAGTTCCTCTCATTAACTGAATGTAATCAACCACAACCATATCAAGACCATGCTGTCTCTTAATTCTTCTTGCTCTATTACTCATAGCAGCAATACTAATTGCTGGAGTTTCATCTATAAATAAAGGTAGGTCTGCTATATTTTTTGAAGTTTCTAAAAATTTATCAAATTGTTCATCAGAAATTCTTCCTCGTCTTATATCGTTTGAACTAATTCTTGCTTGTTCGGAGATAATTCTTGTAGATAATTGTTCAGATGACATCTCAAGTGAGAAGAAAGCTATAGAAGATTTTTTGCCACTTTCTTGTAATTTGTGAGCAGCATTAAAAGCAATATTTGTTGCAAGTGATGTCTTACCCATTGAAGGTCGACCAGCTATAATCACTAAATCTGACTGATGGAGACCACCAAGCTTGTCATCTAAATCTCTAAGACCTGTTGGAACACCAACAATACCCTCTTCATTTTTATAAGCGGCTGACGCCATTTCAATAGTTTGTTTCATGGCTGCATCAAACTTAACAAGATTAGAATTAAAGGATCCCTTTTCTGCTAAATCAAATAAAGATTTTTCTGTGCTCTCAATAATATTTTGTCCAGTAGTATCTAGCTCACTTAATTTTGCACTATCCATTGTTTGTTCAGATATTTTAACCAATTCACGTCTGACAAACATATCGTAAATAATTTTTGAATATTCTAATGCTTGTCGAACAGATGTAGAAAATTTTGTAATTTTAACCAAATACTCTGGGACGTTTAAATCATCTTTTTCATCTTCAAAATAATTTTTTAAAGTTATAGGGTTTGCTAGCATTCCTTTGTAAATTAAAGTATCCACGGCATCAAAAATTTTTTGGTGCATAGGATCGTAAAAATTTATACCAGAAATAATTGTACTAATTTCATCAAAAATTTCATTGTTTACTAATAGTGATCCTATTACAGCTTGTTCTGCTTCAATGTTGTTTGGTAATTCTTTAAATTGATCTTTAACGATGCTTAGATTGTTTTCCATAATAATTAATTTACAGATTTACTCTTTAAATAAAATTACTAATAACTGCTGGGGAAAAGAATGTATAATTATTGAATTGTATCAGCTGATGTAACGCTAATAGTAATCTCTGCATCAACTTCAGAGTGTAAAGAAACTTTTACTTTAAATTTTCCTAAAGACTTTATTTCTTCAATGGGTTGTATCATTGAGGGCGTGATATCAATTTTGTTTTCTTCTTGAATTAGCTTTGCAATTTCAGTTGGTTTGACTGAGCCATATAATTCATTATTTTCAGTACTTAGTTTTTTAACTGAATATTCTTTGCCATTAATTTGTTCTGAAATTTGAACTGCTTCTTTTTTCTTTACGTTATCTTTTTGAGACAAGTCAGATTTAATTTTTTCTACTTGTGCAACATTTTCTTTTGATGCGTATAAAGCTTTTTTATTAGCAATTAAAAAATTTCTAGCATAACCTCTTTTAACTTCTATCACTTCACCAATAGAACCAATTCTTTTTACATTTTCTAGTAAAATAACTTTCATTTTATATTAATGCTAAATTTCTAGCTCTTTTAATTGAAAGAGACAATTCTCTTTGTTTTTTTTGAGAAACATTTGTAATTCTCGATGGTAAAATTTTACCATTTTCAGACATATATTTTTTTAAAAGTCTTATATTTTTATAATCAACAGTAGGAGCACCTTTTGCTGAAAGTGGGCAAGATTTTTTAAATTTATATTTATTTGGTTGAAAAATACTTAACTTTGCAAAGTTACTTTGTTTTCCTTTTTTATTACCACTCTGTCTTTTAGGCATTAATTTCTGTAACTTTCTTTTTTGTCATATTTATCTTCACCTTCTCTTTTAGCAAAGTAATTTGCTTCTAAATCAAACTTTTTAACTCTTACTGTCAGGTATCTTAATAATTTTTTGTCAATCGCCTCATTTTTTTCTAATTCATCAATAACATTTCCTTTACCTTTAATTTTAAAGTGAATGTAGCTACCTTTTTTATTTTTTTTGATAAGGTATGATAAGTTTAGCAATCCCCAATCTTCTGTTTTAACAATTTCACCTTCGTTTTTTTCTACAATTTTAGAATATTTTTCTGTTAATTGCTTAATTTCACTTGGTGAAGTATCTTGTCTAGTTATAATTGTGTGTTCGTATAAATTCATTTAAGTTCTTTAATAAAAAGTGAGGATATACTATTATAAATGTTCAATTACAATAGTTAAAAAGGCAAAATAAATAGTTTTTTTTATATGTTTTCAGTAATTTTTCCGGGTCAAGGTTCTCAAATAGTTGGTATGGGAAAGGATTTCTATGAAAAGTTTGATTTTGTTAAAGACTTATTTAAGGAAGCTGATGAGAGCCTTGGTTTTTCTTTATCTAAGCTTGTATTAGAAGGTCCTAAAGAAGAATTAGATTTAACAACCAATACTCAGCCTGCAATCTTTTTAATTAGTTACACAATTTTTAATGTTGTAAAAAAAGAATTTAATATTGATTTAAGTAAAGCAAAATATTTTGCGGGGCACTCATTAGGCGAATATTCAGCTTTATCCTGCGCAGGTTACCTAAGTTTTTCTGATACTTTGAAAACTTTAAGAATAAGAGGTGATGCAATGCAAAACTCAGTTCCTAAAGGACAGGGAGGTATGATTGCAGTTTTAAGATCTAAAGTTGAAATTATTGAAAAAATATTAAAAGATAATGAGCAAAATTTTAAAGCTCAAATAGCAAATGATAATTCAGAAGGTCAAATTGTTTTAAGTGGTCGAATTGATGATTTAGATAAATTAATTATCGTTTTAAAGAAAAATATGATTAAAAGCATAAAACTGCCAGTAAGTGCTCCTTTTCATTGTAACTTGATGAGTAAAGCAACTCAAATAATGAGTAAAGAGTTAAATGAATTAAATTTTATACAATCTGAAAATAAATTGATTTCAAATGTTACTGCCAAAGAAATATCAAGTACAGATGAGCTTAAAGACTTATTAATTAAACAGATTGAAAATAGAGTTAGATGGAGAGAGAGTGTGATAAATATGATTAATAATGATGTAAACCATTTTATTGAAATTGGTCCAGGTAAAGTTTTGTCTGGTTTGGTAAAAAGAATTAACAAAGAAGTAAAAATAAGTACTATTAATAACCAAGGAGATATTGAGGGTTTGGAAATATGAATAATTTAGAAAATAAAAATATCATAGTAACAGGTGCTTCAGGTGGAATAGGAAATTCTATAGTAAAAAAATTAAATAAAGCTGGTGCTAATATATTAGCATCTGGAACTAGAATAGAAAAATTAGAGGAACTTAAGAAAAACTTTGAAAATATTAAGATATTAAAATTTGATATTTCTCAAAGTGATAAAATTGGTGAATTTATTGAATATGCAACTAATGAATTGGGTGGAAGTTTGGATGGGTTAGTAAATAATGCTGGTATTACCCAAGACAATCTAGCAATAAGAATGAGCTTGGAGGAATGGCAAAAAGTTATAAATATTAATTTAACCTCAACTTTTTTAATGAGCAAGTTTGCAATAAAAAAAATGCTTAAGAATAAATCTGGAAAAATTGTCAATATTACTTCAGTAGTAGGTCACACTGGTAATTTAGGACAAGCAAATTACACAGCTTCTAAGGCAGCAATTGTAGCAATGTCAAAAAGTCTTGCAATTGAATATGCAAAGAAAAATATTAATATAAATTGTATTTCACCAGGCTTCATTAAAACAGCAATGACAGATATCATTGATGAAAAGTTTAAGGAGGTTATTGTATCTAAGATACCATCTGCTCGATTAGGTGAACCAGATGATATCGCAAATGCTGTGCTTTTTTTAAGTTCAGATCAATCTGATTATATAAATGGTGAAACAATACATGTAAATGGAGGCATGTATATGGCTTGACAAAATAACTTTTTAAACTATTAAGAAATCATAACAAAAAGGATCAATATGTCAGAAGATGTTTCAAGCAAAGTAAAAAAAATTGTAGCAGATCACTTAGGAATAGATGAAGCAAAAGTAACCGAAGAATCTAGTTTTATAGATGACTTAGGAGCAGATAGTTTAGATACAGTTGAGTTAGTGATGGCTTTTGAAGAAGAGTTCGGATCTGAAATTTCAGATAGTGAAGCAGAGAAAATTTTAACTGTAGGAGATGCAGTTAAGTTTATCGAAGGAAAAGCTAACTAATAATTTCAATGCCCTCAGAAAAACATGGGGTAATGATAATTTTATCATCTCCTTCAGGAGCAGGTAAAACTACATTGGTTAAAATGTTATCTGAAGTTGATAATTATGAAGTTTCAGTTTCACATACCACACGTCAGCCCAGACCAACCGAAACAACTAATAAAGATTATTTTTTTATAGACTCAAATGAGTTTGAAAGATTAATCAAAAATCAAGAATTTCTTGAATACGCAAAAGTATTTAATAACTTCTATGGCACTACCAGAACTCCAGTTATTGATAAATTAGATAAAGGTAAAAATGTTTTATTTGATATTGATTGGCAAGGCGCTGATCAAATTAAAAATAAAAAATTAGATTATAAATTAATAACTTTTTTTATACTGCCACCAAGTAAAGATGAGTTATTTGAAAGACTTTCGA
>JACWEP010000031.1 GCA_014653375.1 Pelagibacterales bacterium SAG-MED48
ATATTTAACTTTTTATTATGTGATTTTATTACCTTTTAGTCCAACAACACCACCGTCTGGAGATAATGGATTATCATATTTTCTTAAAACTTTTTGTTTAGGATTAAATTTAATATTTTTTAAATTTTCCTTCATTGTTTTTCCAGTAACTGTCAAACAATCCCCATGAATAAAACCACCATCATAAAGTGTTTTTAAAAGCATTGGAACACCGCCTGCTAACCACATGTCTTTTGCAACGTATTTTCCACCTGGTTTTAAATCTGCAAGATAAGGTGTTTTCTTAAATATTTTAGCAACATCCATTAAATCAAATTTAATTCCAGCTTCATTTGCAATTGCTGGTAAATGAAGTCCTGCATTTGTTGATCCACCTGTTGCAGCAACTATTGTTGCAGCATTTTCTAAAGATTTTTTTGTTACAATATCTCTAGGTTTAATTTTTTTTGCTAAAAGATTCATGACAGTTTTACCACTTTCTTTTGCATACTTATCTCTTTCCTCATAAGGAGCTGGTGTTCCAGCTGAATAAGGTAAAGCTAGTCCTATTGCTTCAGATACACATGCCATAGTGTTTGCAGTAAACTGACCACCGCAAGCACCTGCACTAGGGCAAGCAACTAATTCTAATTTTCTAAGTTCTGCTGCAGACATTTGACCAGACGAATGTTTTCCGACGGCTTCAAATACATCAACAACCGTTACATCTTTACCTTTATATCTTCCTGGAAGAATTGATCCTCCATAAATAAATACACTTGGAACATTTAATCTAACCATAGACATCATTAGAGCTGGTAAAGATTTATCACATCCAGCGATACCAACTAATGCATCATAACAATGACCTCTTACAGTTAATTCTGCTGAGTCTGCTATTACTTCTCTTGAAATTAAAGAAGCTTTCATTCCTTCATGACCCATTGCAATTCCATCAGTAACTGTAATTGTACAAAATTCTCTTGGTGTTCCTCCATTAGCTCTTACACCTTTTTTAACTGATTGAGCTTGTCTCATAAGAGCAATATTACAAGGAGCGGCCTCATTCCAAGTTGATACAACCCCTACAAACGGTTTTGCTACATCTTTTTCAGTTTCACCCATTGCATAATAAAATGATCTGTGAGGAGCTCTATCTGCTCCTAATGATGTATGTCTGCTTGGAAGTTTTTTCTTGTTAAATTTTGCCATTATATACCCTTTATTGTTACTAATATTTTATCAATATCATTCTTTAAATTATTATAATTAGTTTTTTCCTGTTCAACAATCTCTTTTGGCGCCCTATCTACAAAACTTTTATTTTCTAATCTTTGAGATATTTTGATCATTTCATCTTTAATTCTATTTTGCTTACTGGTTAAATTTTCTTTAATAAGTTTTAAATCAACATCTTTATCAAAATAAATCTTAAACAAATCACCTGACACAACCATTGTTGCAGCTGGTTTATCCAGATCATCATTCATAATATTATTAATTCTTCCTAATTTCTTAAGAATAATTTCATTATCATTAATAAATTTTTTCTGATTATCGTTAATATTATTTATAGACATATCAATAAATGAACCAGGACCAACATTTAGTTCATTTTTAAAAGATCTAATCTCAGATATTATACTTATAATATTTTCAACTTGTTTAGTGTTAGCGTCTTTATTGATTTCTCCTGTAGGCCAATTAGCAAGCATCAAAAAATCTTTATCAGAGTTATCAAATTTATTTTTAAGCCAAATTTCTTCGGTTACAAATGGTATAAATGGATGTAATAAAATTAAAATTTGCTTGAATACATAGCTTGAAACTTTCTTTACTTCGGATTTAGCTTCTTCATTTTCTGAAAATAGTATTGTTTTTGATAATTCTAAATACCAGTCACAATAAGAGTGCCATGCAAACTGATAAGCATTTTTAGCAGCCTCATCAAATCTGTAATCTTCTAAATTTTTCTCTATTTTAGATTTTGCCTCAATTAACTCAGCATAAATCCACTTGTTAATATTGACTGATAAATTTGGCACTTTATCGATATCTGAGAAATCACATTCATTTGTGATTAAAAAATTATTAGCATTCCATAATTTATTTAAGAAATTTCTATATCCTTTAACTCTATCTTCAGAAAGTTTTACATCTGTACCAGGTGAAGCCATTGAAAGAAGAGTAAATCTTAATGCATCAGCACTATATTTTTCAATTAAATCTAAAGGATCAATTACATTACCTTTAGATTTTGACATTTTTTGTCCCTTCTCATCCTTAACTAAAGCGTGAACATAAATATCTTTAAAGGGTTCCTTATTTAGAAATTCTGTTCCAAACATAATCATTCTAGCAACCCAGAAAAAAATAATATCAAAACCAGTTACTAAAACAGAAGTTGGGTAAAATTTTTCAACGTAATCTTTATTATCTGGCCAACCTAATGTTGCAAATGGCCAAAGACCAGATGAGAACCAAGTATCTAAAACATCAGGATCACGAATTAATTCTTCATCTTTACCATAATGTTTATTAGCTAATTTTTTTGCTTCTTCTTCGTTGTAAGCTACAAAGATTTTTTTATCTGGACCATACCAAGCAGGTATCTGATGACCCCACCAGAGCTGTCTTGAAATACACCATGGTTCTATATTGTTCATCCATTGAAAATAAGTTTTGGACCAATTTTCAGGAAAAAAATTTGTCTTTTTAGAATTAACAACCTCTTTAGCTTTAACAGATAGTTTTTCTGCATCTGCAAACCATTGCTCTGTTAAAAAAGGTTCAATTATTGAGTTAGATCTATCGCCATATGGAACTTTATTCTTAATGTTTTCCTCTTTAACAAAAAATTCTTGGTCTTTAAGTTCTTTTAAAATTCTCTTTCTAGCTTCAAATCTATCAAGTCCAATATATTCTTTTGGTGCATTTTCATTAATTTTACCAGCTTCAGTAAATATATTGATTATCTCAAGATTATTTCTTTGTCCTACATCATAATCATTAAAATCATGTGCCGGTGTAATCTTTAATGCACCAGTTCCTTGTTCGGGATCTGCATAATCATCTTCTATGATCTTAATCTTTCTTCCAACAATTGGTATGGTAACAGTTTTGCCAACAATAGATTTAAATCTTTCATCTTTTGGATTTACTGCAATTGCAGTATCACCTAACATGGTCTCAGGTCTTGTTGTTGCAATTGTTATGAATTCATCTGATCCATCAATTGGATATTTAATATAATAAATTTTTGAGTTAACTTCTCTTTGATCTACTTCAAGATCAGATATTGCTGTTTTTAAAACAGTGTCCCAATTAACTAATTTTTTATCTTTGTAAATTA
This sequence comes from Pelagibacterales bacterium SAG-MED48, assembly GCA_014653375.1. Lineage (GTDB taxonomy): Bacteria > Pseudomonadota > Alphaproteobacteria > Pelagibacterales > Pelagibacteraceae > Pelagibacter. The sequence goes on from JACWEP010000031.1 coordinate 3,332, forward strand.
GTTCTTTATTATAAAGATCAACAAACACCTTAACAACTGATTTAGAGAGATTTTCATCCATGGTGAAAGCATTACGTGACCAATCACAAGAACATCCAAGTTTTTTTAGTTGGTTAATAATTATGTCACCATATTGCTCTTTCCATTCCCAAACTTTTTCAATAAATTTTTCTCTACCTATTTCATTTTTATCAATATTTTCTGATGATAGTTTTCGCTCAACTAATGCCTGTGTAGCAATACCTGCATGGTCTGTGCCTGGTTGCCATAATGTTTCAAAATTGTTCATTCGATGATAACGAACTAACAAATCTTGAATTGAGTTATTTAAAGCATGTCCCATATGAAGACTACCAGTTACATTGGGTGGAGGAATTACTATTGAAAATTTTTTTGTATTTTCTTTTGGTTTAAAAAGTTCATTTTTTTCCCAATAAGAATAAATTCTATCTTCAACATCAGAATGTATATATTTATCGTTACTCATGTACGATTAAAGTTTATAATTTAATAATCTAAATTAACAATAATCAATTTAGATCGTTATTTAATAGACTAATCAGAAATATTTAATATAAAAAGGCATCTGAAGCTATTAGTCAAAACAAGAAGGCAACGTGGCGGAATGGTTACGCAGAGGATTGCAAATCCTTGTATCCCGGTTCGATTCCGGGCGTTGCCTCCAAAAAAAATCTTGTTTTAGTTCTAAAAAAAAGTAAGTTGAGTTTTTTACATTCCTCGGTAGCTCAGTTGGTAGAGCAGTTGACTGTTAATCAATTGGTCGCAGGTTCGAGTCCTGCCCGAGGAGCCAAACAAATTTTCAAATAATTATTAACTAATTAAAAATGAGATTTTGATCTTAAGTTTATTTATTTAATTTGGGGTCTTAAAAAATTTAAACTGCTTTTGAAATAACTGTTCCTGAAATTTGTAAAGATTTATTAAATTTTAATTTTTGATCAGCATTTAGTTCTGAATATAATTTTGTTAAAAAATTATAATTAACGTTCATGTGACCTTCTTGAGATTTTTCTAGATTTATTAGGTATTCTGAAAAATCCTCAAAAAAATAATTAATTGGTACTTTTAAATAATTTGATAATTGAAGTAATCTAAT
>JACWEP010000032.1 GCA_014653375.1 Pelagibacterales bacterium SAG-MED48
TCACTTGAAAAGTATTCATTAAACAATTTTCCGTTAACATAAATTTTTCCAGTACCCTTTTTTAACCAAACTTTAGCTATTGAAGTTTTTCTTCTTCCTGTAGCATATTTGCTATCTTTAAAATCTAATTTAAGTTTTGGTGTTTTTGTTGTTGTCTGAGTATTTTCCATATTAATTTCTTACTAAGTTTTTACTGTTTAGTTTTCCTAATTCTATAACTTGTGGATTTTGAGCTGAATGAGGATGATCGCTTCCAGAATAAATCTTTAATTTAGTTAATTGTTTTCTACCTAAAACACCACCCGGCAACATTCTTTTGACTGCTAACTTTAATGTTTCACCTGGTTTTTTTTCGTGAAGTTTTTCAGGTGTTGTTTCTTTTATTCCACCTGGGTGTCCTGTGTGTCGGTAGTAAATCTTATCTTCAAATTTCTTACCTGTAAATTTTGCTTGTTCAATATTTTTAACTACTACAAAATCTCCATGATCCATATGGGGTGTATAAGTAGCTTTATTTTTTCCTCTTATGATTTTAGAGATAACTGTTGCTAGTCTTCCAACTACTGCATTAGTAGCGTCTATTTCATACCACGATGAAGTTATCTGGTCTTTTTTAACAAATTTTGTCATTGTGCCAGGATTAATACTATTATTAATTACAAAGTCAATTTGATATTTGCCTTGTAAAACATATCTATTCTGCTAAAAATTACTTGCCGATTTGATCCTATTGCGGGCATAAAACTGCTAAACAGGAATTTCTATAACATATTCGGCAGGCATTTGAACTGTATTGTGCGCCTTACATAAAGTTAAAGCACTAAAAAAGGAGTAAAAATGAGCACAAAAAGAAATAATCCAGAAACTATCGCCATTCATGGTGGTGATTATAGAAGTGATCCAACAACTAATGCTGTAGCCGTCCCTATTTATAGAACTACATCTTATCTGTTCAATAGTACCGAACACGCAGCAAATCTTTTTGCCTTAAAAGAATTTGGCAATATTTATACAAGAATCATGAATCCAACAAATGATGTATTAGAAAAAAGAGTTGCGGCACTAGAAGGAGGTTTAGCATGTTTAACAGTCGCATCTGGGCAAACAGCTTCAACTTTTGCAATTTTAAATGTTGCTCAAGCTGGGGACAATATTGTTAGTTCAACAGATCTTTATGGTGGAACTGTATCATTATTTACACACACATTAAGTAAACTTGGTATTGAAATTAGGTATGCAGATCCAAGTGATCCTAAGAACTTTGAAAAAGTAATAGATGATAAAACTAGAGCTTTTTATGGAGAAACTTTACCTAATCCATATTTAAGAGTTTTTCCAATAAAAGAAGTTTCAGACATAGGTCGAAAATATAATATACCATTAATAATGGACAACACAGCAGCACCTGTAATTTGTAAACCGATTGAACATGGAGCAGCTGTAGTTATTCACTCTTTAACAAAATATATTGGTGGACACGGTACTGCTGTAGCAGGAAGTATTGTTGATAGTGGTAATTTTGATTGGACAGCAGATCCAAAAAGACAGCCATTATTTAATGAACCAGATGCAAGTTATGGAGGTGCAGTTTGGGGTAAAGTTGTACCAGAACTTACAGGTGCAAATATACCATTTGCTGTAAGAGCAAGAGTTTGTTTATTAAGAGATCTTGGCTCAGCTTGTTCACCTGATAATGCATTTGCTATTATACAAGGACTTGAAACAGTGGCTCTTAGAATGAAACAGCATTGTGAGAATGCAGAAAAAGTTGTTAGCTATTTGAAAAAACACAGTGAAGTCACAAAAGTCATTTATTCAACAGAACATGACAAACCTATCGCCGATAGAGCAAAGCAATATCTAAAAGGTGGAAATGGTCCAATGGTTGGGATTGAATTAAAAGGTGGTATTGACGCTGGTAAGAGATTTATTGAATCTTTAAAAATGTTTTATCATGTAGCAAATATTGGTGATGCTAGAAGTTTAGCAATCCACCCCGCAACAACAACTCACAGTCAGTTAAATGAAGACGAACTTGCTGCATCAGGTGTTACTCAAAGTTATGTTAGACTGTGCATAGGTATTGAGCATATAGACGACATTATTGAAGATTTAGATCAAGCTTTAAACAAATCTTCTAAAGGTGATTTGAAAGCTGTTAGTTAGTATTTTTATAATAAATAAAAAGAAAACTAGATAAAACAAAAACTGAACCTAGCTGGTGTAAAGAGGCATAATAAATTTTTACGCCAGTTATCAATGTCACAATTCCTAAAATGACTTGAAACAGTATAGCAAAATTAAAAAATATTATTGGCTTTAACTCAATTTTATTTTTATAGAAAAAATAATTTAAGATTATTAAGAATAATATCAAAATGTAAGCAACTAATCGATGATAGAACTGGATTACTGATGCATTATTTAAAGACTCCAAATTATATAAATCTGTTTTAATAGTATCATCAGGAATAAAGCTGCCATTCATATCAGGCCAGGAATTGTACAACAAACCTCCATTTAAACCTGCTAAAAAGGCTCCTAAGATTATTTGAATAATAATTGTAATAAAAAAAATATTAAGAAAATGATTATTGATGTTAATAGAAAATTTATTAGTCTTTAAATTTTCCAATATGAACCAGAATGTTAATGAAAGGATTATCAAAGCAACACTCAAATGTGATGCTAAACGATAATGACTTACATCTGTGTTATTAATTAATCCGCTTTTCACCATAAACCATCCAAGAAAACCTTGAAAACAAACTAGCGCAAATATTGATAAATATTTTAAATCTGTTGATAATTTAACTTTATATTTAAGAAATATTATTGCTATTGGCAGAATTGAAACTAGACCAATTAATCGAGCAATTAACCTATGAGCATATTCCCAATAATAAATTACTTTAAATTCATCAAGTGTCATATTGTAATTAATAGACTTGAATTCAGGTATTTTTTTATATTCATTGAAATAAAAATTCCATTTTTCAACATCTAAAGGTGGTAAAACACCTTTAAATAACTCCCACTCTGTTATCGATAAACCTGAGTCAGTTAGTCTAGTTAATCCACCAACAATAATTATAATAATTACCAATAAAAATATTGATAATAGCCATATTCGAATAAACTTAGTATAGGGATCAATGTTTACAAACATATTTAATACATATAATAATAATTTTATTAACCAATTGAATTAATGTCGCCTAAAAATAAAAAAAAACTAAACATAATTAGAGTAAAACTAGATAAACTCGACAATAAGTTGCTGTCTTTAATCAAAAACAGAACGGGTTTAGTAAAAGAAGTCCTTAAACTAAAAGAATTCAAAAAAGAGATTGTTGATAAAAAAAGAATTGATTTTATTTTAAAGAAGATTAAAGGAAAATCAAAAAAACTTAACATAGATCCTAAAATAACTAATCGTATTTGGAAAAATATGATTTGGTCATATATAGATTACGAGCGAAGAAATTTTAAAAAAAAGTAATTATTTGCTATGAGGTGGAAGTTTTTTTTCCACAAAATTTTCATGCTTTCTTGTAGCTGGATTATATTTTTTTGCCGATAATTTAACTTTTGCTTTTTCACCACCCGCAGGTTTTTTTACATAGTAGAAAAATGGACTATCGGGTTTAGCCTCAGGAACCAATCTAACTTTTACGTGTGTTTTTTTTGCCATGTTATTTTAAGTTTTTTAAGTTTTTAACAATTTTAGAAATCTTAACTAATTTATTTCTTAAATTATCAGCTTTTATAGAATTATTTGCCATTTCGTCAAGTTCTAAACTTTTACTACTATTTAATATCTTTTTAACACCATTTATAGTCATACCTTGATCTTTAAGTAGAAATTTAACTTTTTTAAGCAGATTAATACAA
>JACWEP010000033.1 GCA_014653375.1 Pelagibacterales bacterium SAG-MED48
TTTACAATCGTTTACTCTTCCAGAAATTGACTCAGCAGAAAATCCACCAAAAATAATTGAATGCACTGCTCCAATTCTTACACAAGCAAGCATTAAAATAGCAAGCTCTGGTATCATTGTTAAATAAATTGTAACTCTATCACCTTTTTTTATACCTAATTTTTTAAGACCATTTGCAGCTCTTGATACTTTCTGGTGAAGTTCTTTATATGAAATTTTCTGATTATCTTTTGGATTATCTCCAACCCAAATAATTGCAGTTTTATCTTTTTTATCTTTTAAATGTCTATCAATACAATTAGCTGAAGCGTTTAAAGTTCCATCTTGAAACCAATTAATTTTAACCTCTTTTTTACTAAATTTTACTTTTTTAATTTTTTTATATGGTTTAATCCATGTAATTCGTTTTCCCTCTTTTTTCCAAAACTCATCATTACTTTTAATCGATTTAGAATACTTTTCCTGATACTGTTTTTTATTTGCCAGACTATTCTTTATCCACTCAGTTTTAGGTTTGATAACTAATTCACTCGTAGTTACTTTTTTAGTAACTTTCTTTTTAACTTTAGTTTTTTTTACTGGCATGAGATTATTTTATATTTAAATTTTACTCATGTTATTTAGAATTTTCCAGCTTTTAGAGTCTATGGGCATAACAGATAATCTGCTTTGTTTAATCAGCGATAAATGGCTTAATTCCTTATTTTTTTTAATAGTTTCAAGGGTTATGGGTTTTGTTAATTTCTTTTTAAACTGTACAGTAACAGCAACAAAACGACCACTTTTATCGGTTTTATCTAAATAAGCCTCTTTAATCACCTCTACTATCCCTACAATTTCTTTGCCTATATTTGAATGATAAAAAAAACAAAGATCACCTTTTTTCATATTTTTTAAATTTTTAGCAGCTTGATAATTTCTTACTCCATCCCAAGGAGCACCTTTTAAACCAGCTTTTTTTTGTTGCTCAATAGACCAAACGTCAGGTTCAGATTTCATTAACCAGTATTGCATTATAATTGAACTCCTGCACCTTTAAGAAAAGCTGCACTTTCATCTAATGGCCATCTTGGTTTTGCTGGATGATCTAAATTACTAAATTGGTTTAATTTAAATTTTTCCAACCCAACCATTGCTATCATTGCAGCATTGTCACCACAAAATTCTATTGGTGGAAACATGCTTGTATAATTTTCCTCATTGCATAAATTAGTTAACATAGATCTAATATTTTTATTAGCAGCTACTCCTCCAGCAACTACAAATATTTTATCTTTTAGATTATTTTGTTTTTCAAACTCACTAAAGGCAATTTTAGTTTTTTTGTATAATATTTCTTCAACTGTTTTTTGAAAAGAAGCTGCAAGATCAAATTTTTCTTGATCAGTTTTAATATTTTTAGTTATTCTTAAGATAGCCGTTTTAAGTCCAGCGAAAGATAAATTACAACCACCTTTATTAAAAATTGGTTTTGGTAAATCATATTTATTAGGATCACCTTTTATTGCTAATACCTCAATTTGTGGTCCACCTGGAAACTCAATACCTAAAAGTTTTGCTGTTTTATCAAAAGCTTCACCTAAAGCATCATCAATCGTTGTCCCTAATCTTTTGTATTTACCAAGTCCCTGAACATTTAAAAATTGTGAGTGGCCACCAGAAATTAATAAAAGTAAGTATGGATAGTTTAATTCTGAATTAAGTTTGGGGCTTAATGCGTGACCTTCTAGATGGTTAACAGCAATGAAGGGTTTGTTCAGTGCACTTGCAAAAGCTTTTCCAAAACTTAAACCTACTGACAAACAAACTATTAATCCTGGACCAGCAGTAGATGCTACTGCATCAATTTCTTCAATTTTTCTTCCACTGTCATCAATTGCTTTTTGAACTATCCAATCTATTTTTTCCACATGTGAGCGAGCAGCTAATTCTGGAACCACTCCTCCAAATTCTTTATGAACTTCAACCTGGCTTGAGACAATATTAGATAAAACCACTGGATTTCCTTGCTCATTTTCAGTTATTATGGATGCTGCTGTTTCATCACAGCTAGACTCTATTCCTAAAATTAAGGGTTTTTTACTCATTCAATTAGTTTTTATTAATTGTACAATCTCAATACAAGCAAGAAATAAATTTATTTATGAAAAATAAAATAACTATTGGATCTAGAGGGAGCAAGTTAGCGTTAATTTATGCTCAAAATGCCAAGGACAAGATTATTCAAAATTCTAATTTTAATGATGAAGATGTTGTTATTAAAGAAATAACAACAAAAGGTGATCAGGTTCAAGATGTAAGATTATCAGAAGTAGGTGGAAAAGGTTTATTTTCAACAAATATTGAAAAAGAACTTCAAGATAAAAAAATTGATATAGCAGTTCACGCATTAAAAGATATGCCAGCTATTGAAACTGATGGTTTAAGAACAGATACCTTTTTAAAAAGAAATGATCCAAGAGAAATTTTGATAACTAAAGATAAAAAAAAACTTAAAGAATTAATAGCCAATGCAGTAATTGGAACATCCTCCTATAGAAGAGAATTTCAGATAAAAAAAATTAGAACAGATCTTCATTGTAAACTTATTAGAGGGAATGTTGATACAAGAATTAAAAAACTTAATGATGGTTTGTATGATGCAATAATATTATCATATGCAGGAATTAAATCTTTAATAATAGAAGATAAAATTACTGAAGTATTTTCAACAGAGGAAATAATTCCAAGTGCAGGACAGGGAATTATTGCACTTCAATGCCGTTATAATGATGATGAAATTATTTCAGTTTTGAATAAGGTTAATGATTATGAAACTTTTAAAAGAGCTCATGCAGAAAGAAATGTTCTGAAAGTTTTAGAAGGTGATTGTGAAACAGCTGTAGGAGCTCATGCCATTATAGACGGAGATAAAATTACTTTAGAGGCTGAACTTTTTTCTTTAGATGGAAATCAGAGATTCTACGAAAAAAAAATCTTCAAAAATTGAAAATGCAAAAGAACTTGGTAAAGAAGTTGGTCAAATATTAAAGAAAAAATCAAATAATTCTTATAAAAAATAATATGCATATTTTATTAACTAGACCCCTAGAGGACTGCTCTGAAATGATTGTAAAATTTAAATCTTTGGGGCATCAAGTTTCTCATCTTCCTTTATTGAATATAGATAAAGTAAATTATGAAGAAATAAATTTTTCTGAATACAAAGGAATAATTTTTACTAGCGCTAATGCGGTTAAATTTTTGGAATATAGAAAAATTGATAAGCAAATTCTTTGTTTTTGTGTAGGAATTGCTACTGAAAAACAAGCAAGAAGTATTGGTTTTCAAAATGTAATCGCTGCTGAGGGAAATGTTGAAAATTTAAAAGAGTTAGTTCTACAAAACTTTGATAAAAAAAATGGAAAACTAATTTATATAAGTGGAGAAACCATCTCAGTTGACCTTGACCAACAACTGGTAGGAGAAGGATATAACATTAAAAGAATAGTTAATTATAGAACCACTCATAATCAAAATTTTGATGAAAATTTTGTTAAGGAATTAAAGCTAAATATGCCTGATATGGTCTATGTTTATTCTCAAAATAGTGCTTTAAGTTTTTTAAATTTTATAAAGATCCATCAATCTGAAAGTCTTTGGATGGATACGAATTTGATGTGTATTAGTGAAAAAACTTCGTCTATATTGAACGAAATCAAGTGGAAGAAAATATTTCTTTTTAAT
>JACWEP010000034.1 GCA_014653375.1 Pelagibacterales bacterium SAG-MED48
GCCTTTTCTTGCGTTCTCCCAATCTATTGCTGCAAGGTGTAAGGTATGTTCTCTTTGTTTTCTAAACTTGTTTTGATAGTAATAACCTTTGAGATATAAATCTTCTTCTAGATTATCTAACATGTATTTAGTTCTAGCTAATACCAACCATTGACCCGAAGACATATCTATCTCTTCAAAGTCATAGTATCTTGACAAAGAACCCTGGTGTGTTCTTGGTTGCCAAGTTTTATCTATTCTAGTTTTAATTTTATTTATTATACCCATAGCCAGTCCATGCACCTTTGCAGGAATCCTGTAAGACTGCTGCAAAGGTAGCATTTGTCCTTTCTGTGCTATGAAAGAATCCACGTCCGCTCCTGCCCATCTAAATACTGCTTGGTCATCATCACCTGCAATAAAAGAATCTGTTGTCTTTTGCCAAATAGTTTTAGCCATATGCCATTGCATCTTAGATAAATCTTGTGCCTCATCTATAAATACAACATCAAACTTTGGTACAGCGGCATCTGATTTTGTAAACTCAATAATCATGTCATTGAAATCTATAAGATTATATTCTTTTTTGTATCGTTCTAACTCTGATGCTATAATTTTTAATTTTTGTAATTCTAATTCTTGGTTGTGTTCTTGTAAATTATATTGTTGTTCTGGTGTGATCTCTCGTAGTTTTGCAAGATTAATTATTCTAAGATACTCACTGTCTGTAGTAAAAATTCCATTGTGATCGTTTTCGTACTCTGCATATTTTATTTCTTCTTTTATCTTTTTACCAAAGTCCTGGTAGTGTCTTCGCTGCATGACATCTTCTTTTTTTATACCAAGTCTTCTAAAAGCTAGAGAGTGTAACGTTCTAAAGTATGGTAGATCATCTTCTTCTAAATTAAATTTTTTAATAGCTCTGTCTTTTGCTTCGTATGCAGCTTTCTGTGTAAATGCAAAGTATCCGACCTTATCTGGATCTGTTTGTTTTAAATAGTCATCAACTTTATTTAACAACGTAGTAGTCTTACCTGTACCTGGTGGTCCTAATACTATTGTTTTCATTAGTATGGTGCCTCTTCTTTTAATACTTTTTGTTTGTACTCTTCATCTTTTATCTCAAACTGTTTTACCACATACACAGATAATTTATTTTTACCTATACGTTTATCTTCACAACCACATTTTTCTCGTAGCATCTCTGCTGTTCTTGAATAACCTAAGTCCCATCTTCGTCTCATCAAATGACTGTGATAAAATTTATCAAACACAAAGTGATGATAACCATTGTTAGTCCATGTACCACCTCTTGGTAAATCATCTTTTGAATCTACTGATACCCGGTTCAAACAATATTCTTGTAAGTGGTTTTGTAATTGATCCTCTGTACGTAATCCTTCTGCAGGTTCTGTGATCTCTGCATTGTTCAATAATTGATTAGTTACAACGACCCAATCTTTTTCTTTTAAAGTTGGTGGTCTAAATTTTAATTGTACCATGCAAGACTCTTGAAACAAACTTTGTTGTCGTAAATGTTTTACACTTTCTAATTTTAATCTTTGTCCATCTACGTTCATGTAATAGTATGGGTCCTCTAAGTCTATGACTTGCAGATCAGTCAAGTTAGGAAACATTATCTCTTCACCTATACCAAACTTTCTAGTTCTACATAGAGACTTGTCACACAAACTACACATGGGTTCATCTTTACATTTATAACCCCATTCTTTTTTATCATGTTGTTTTGTAATTATGTCTACCTCTGAATCTGACAGAGGTTTTTCCATAGCTGTTTCGTTAAATACAACTACTTTTGATTTCCAATTGTCTGGCCATTTATTTTTTGCGTACACACCATAATGAAACAATGCATTATTTCTACCACCCTCACCCACTTTGTTTTGTGCCATAAGTTCGATACATGGTGGTCCATCACTATGCTCTGATACAGGTCTTTTAATTTGTAATTCTTCTAATTGTTGTGCTGTAATTTTTGTAGAATCATACAGCCCAAAAAAACTTTCTAGATTAACAGCCTCACCTAAATTGTTAAAGGCATATCTTGTTGTTCCATCACCATTAAAGTATGGTAAATTTAAAAAATTTCCTGTATCATCTTCCGATTTCAATTCTGTTTGTTTTGGAAAAACTTCTGAACCACTATATCCCAACACCGCTTTTATTTGTGTCAACTTATCTTGCATAAGTTTTGCAGTTACATAATTATCTGTAAATAAAAATACGTGTGCACCACCAGACTTTGATCTACAAACTACTAACGGTAAATCTAAGCTTTTTATTTTGTTAACTAATTTTTTGTGATCAAAACCTGCATACGAATCTATATCAATGCATCCCCATTGACATTGATTGTCATCGTTGATGGGAATTATCCCAAGACTTTCTACACCTTGTAAATGATTTTGCCAAAGTTCATCTGTAACAGTATCTCTTTTAATAAATGATTTGCCTTGAACTTTTGTGCCATTGCCATTTGAATGGCCAACTTTAGTGACACCATGAGCACGTTCTAATCCTATAAATATATTTTTAAATCTTTCTATCATAGCACAATTTACGTGGGCATATCCACGCTAGCATCAATGCCCACGACCTAGGATTCTAGTATGGTTGCTTAGTTTCGCTCTCGTCTGAGTTAAACTTAGCTTCAGTCTCACCTTTACCTACACTAACAGCAAAAGTTTTTGCCATGTCATACAGATTTTTATCTGTGACAGGACCAACTTTGCTAACATCCCAACCAAACCATGTTCCTTTGTCATTAGACATCTGAACAGTCTTTAGATTGTAAATGTGGCTGTAAGTAGGCGGTGTAAATAAACCGTTTTTACCCTGCATTTTAATACCCATCATCATTGAGTTCCATTTTCTACTCACTTTTAATTGAGTAGACTTCATAGATATCAACGCTGTGCCAGGATTATCTCCACAAAAAAGTACAAAGTGATTAGCGGTGTTATCAAGATAATTACCATTTGGTAGTCTATCTTTATAATCTTTACCTCTAGTCGTTTGACTTACAATATCACTATCTGCTTCGTGAATTGCAACAGGTGCGCCAGTGCTCTGACCCCTGTCTTGCCATTCGATGTACTGTCTTTTGTAATGACATGGTATGATATCAATATTATCATACAATTGATTCGTGACAGTGTTTATTATTTTGCCGGGCTCTGCGCCTTCAACATACTTACCATCTCTTTTGTTTACCTCTGGAGATAGTTGTCCCAAAATTTTTAAGAAAGGTAACGCAAGATCTTCTTGCGATATATTCTGGGCTCCTTGTGCTGCATCAGCTTCAAACATATTAACTGCTAATGCTCCTTCTTTTTTTTCTGCTACTTGGTTCATGTTACTTGTTCCTTTTTATTGTTGTTTTATTTTCAGAGTATACTCCAA
>JACWEP010000035.1 GCA_014653375.1 Pelagibacterales bacterium SAG-MED48
CCTGCAGATGTTCATAAAAAAGAATTACATAAAATTCATTTTGATGCTTGGAAAAAAGGCTTGAAGAGTCTTTATTACTGTAGATCAAAATCAATTCAACGAGCTGAAAATATCAATGATTCAAAATCAACAGATATTATGGCTAACGTTTATAAAAACAAAGCAACCAAAACTGAAGAACCAGAATACGAGGAGTGCCTATCATGTCAGTAGCAGAAAAAATAGATTCAGAAATTATTAAATCTGAAAAAAAAGAAATTATTCAACCAAAAAAAATGGGATTGTTAGTTGAAAATCCAGTTTATAAACCATTTAGATATCCATGGTGTTATGATGCATGGTTAACTCAACAAAGAATTCATTGGTTACCAGAAGAAGTACCACTTGGCGATGATGTTAGAGATTGGCAAAAAAATTTATCTCAATCAGAAAAAAACTTATTAACTCAAATATTTAGATTTTTTACACAAGCTGATGTTGAAGTTAGTAATTGTTATCTAAGACATTATACAACTGTGTTTAAGCCAACAGAAGTATTAATGATGATGACAGCTTTTGCTTCAATGGAAACTGTCCATGTAGCAGCTTACTCTCATTTATTAGATACTATTGGAATGCCTGAATCAGAATATTCAGCTTTTATGAAGTATAAAGAAATGAAAGATAAATACGATTACATGCAAGACTTTAATGTAAATTCAAAAGAAGATATCGCTAAAACAGTTGCTGTATTTAGTGCGTTTACTGAAGGTCTTCAATTGTTTGCTAGTTTTGCAATTCTTTTAAATTTTCCAAGACATAATAAGATGAAAGGAATGGGCCAAATTGTTACTTGGTCTGTTAGAGATGAAACTCTTCATTGTAATTCTATGATAAGAATATTTAAAGAATTCATAAATGAAAACCCTGAAATCTGGACGCCTAAATTAAAGAAAGAACTTTATGAAGCTTGCAGAACGATCATTGAGCATGAAGATGCTTTTATAGATCTAGCTTTTGAAATGGGTCCTATGGAAGGTTTAACTGCTCAAGAAGTTAAGGATTATATTAGATTTATAGCTAATAGAAGACTTACTCAATTAGGTCTAGAGCCAATTTATGATATTGATAAAAATCCTCTTGGATGGCTAGATACTATGTTGAATGCTGTTGAGCATATGAACTTCTTTGAAGGACGTGCAACCGAGTATTCTAAAGCATCAACACAAGGTACTTGGGTAGAAGCTTTTAGTTAATTTGAAGTACAAAAAATACTATAGAAAAACTAGCTTAAAACAACCTGGTGTAGGTGAATTTTTCTTAAATGAAATAATTAGTAAAAAACCAAAAATATTTTTAGAAGTTGGGGTATTTCATGGTGTTACAGGCAGAAATGTATGTGAGGTATTACACAAGATACATGGAAATGATTTTAAATATATTGGCTTAGATTTATTTGAAGAAAATGAGGAAAATGTCAATGAAGTTATTCCTAATACAAGTTTTTCAAACCCTCTAAAAACAATCTATTTTAAGTACATAAAAAGACAAAATCCTTATAGCATTGAAGCAGTTGAAGAATTACTTAAAAAATTCAAAAACAATGTGTCTTTGATTAAAGGTAACTCCAATAAATTATTAAATAAGATTGATATGGCTAAAATAAACTATGTTTTTTTAGATGGAGGACATGAATATAAAACTGTAATGAATGATTTAAATTGCTGTAATAAAGTTATTCAAAATGATGGTGTAGTACTTTGCGATGACTATGATTTACATCAAGCACCTGGTGTAAAAAAGGCAATAGATGAGTTTGTAGCTAGCAATAATTATAAATGTTCAATTATATGCAATGAGAGATTTGCAAAAATTGAAAAAAATTAATTACCTTTTATTTAAAGATTTAACTTTTCTATACTTATTGCCATTATAAGCGGCAAGAGGTCTGATTAATCTATTTGAAGTATGTTGCTCTATAATGTGAGCTGACCAACCTGTAATTCTCGATATTACAAAAATTGGTGTAAAGAAATCAGTGTCAAAACCCATTAAATGGTAAGTGGGACCAGTAGGGTAATCAACATTTGGATGGATATCTTTTCTATCAATCATTACCTTTTCAACTATATCGTAAATTTTCTCATAAGTTTTATCTTTTTTAATCTTAGCAACTTTTCCAAAATATTCTCTCATTGTTGGAACTCTCGAGTCTCCACTTTTATAAACTCTATGACCAAAGCCCATAACAACACTTTTTTTATTCAAAGCATTGTTAATCCATTTTAATGCATTTTCTGGTTTTTTAATTTTTTTCATCATATGCATTACTTCTTCATTAGCACCACCATGCAAAGGCCCTTTTAAACTTGCAATAGCGCCAGCAATAGCTCCATGGATATCAGAGAGACTACTAGTAATAGTTCTTGCAGTAAAAGTAGACACATTAAAACTATGTTCTGCATATAATATTAAAGAAACATCAAATGCTTTGACAATATCTTTGTTAGGTACTTTTCCAAAACACATATGAAAAAAATTTTCAGCAAAACTTAATTTCTTTTTTGGAGCAATAATTTTTTTCCCTTTTCTTAATCTGTAAAATGCAGCTAATGCTGTTGGAGTTTTTGAAAAAATTCTCATTGCTTTTTTTAAATTTGCCTCAGGTGTATTGCTCGTAGTTTCTTTATCTTCCAAACCCATAAAGCTCACTGCAGTTCTTGCAACATCCATAGGGTGAGATTTTTTTGGCATATTTTTTAAAATATTTATTAAACCCTTTGAAAGAGATCTTTCTTTAGTTTCTTCTTTAATAAATTTTTTAAGCTGTTTTTTATTTGGTAGTTCACCATTTAAGATTAAATAAGCTACTTCTTCAAATTGACAATTAGCACATAAATCTTGAGCAGTTAAACCTTCCATAGGACCCATTTCAAAAGCTAGATCTATAAAAGCATCTTCATGCTCAATGATCGTTCTGCAAGCTTCATAAAGTTCTTTCTTT
>JACWEP010000036.1 GCA_014653375.1 Pelagibacterales bacterium SAG-MED48
CCTCGCTTGGATAATGTCCTTTATTTTTCCACTTATCAATTATTGCAAGAACATATCTTGGAGCAAGTTGTTTAACATCTATGTTTTCTGCTTTACAAATATTTTTAATCAATCTGATTTGATCATCAGTATCTATAATTGTAAAATTTGAATTAAGATTAGCTGCCGAAGCATGTTTTCTTAAAAGTTTAGCGCATATAGAATGAAACGTTCCAAGCCAAGATAACCCTATTGCGGCAGACCCCAAAATCTTACTAACTCTAATTTGCATTTCTTTTGCTGCTTTATTAGTAAATGTTACCGATAAAATTTGATTAGGAAATGCCTTCTTTTCTTTTATTATATGTGCAATCCTAGAGGTTAAAACCTTTGTTTTTCCAGATCCAGCACCTGCAACAATTAATAATGGCCCATCAAGTTGTAATACAGCCTCTTTTTGAGCTTTATTTAAATTATCTAAATAATCAGAGTTTATCATTTAAAATATTTCTTTATAAGTTTCATATTATTATTATGAGTAAACATAATTTTTTTGTAAAATTTTTTAAAAAGACCGATATATTTATAAATAGTCTATTAATAAAAAAATTAAACAAATTAAATTTTCTTTTTGAAAAAGATAAATTTTTAACTTTTCTAAGCTTTAAGAGAGGTTTTATGTTTTTTTCAGCATTAGTTGTTTTAACATTTTCTTATTTATCCGTACCCATTTTTTATGATACCAGCAATCTAATTAGCAATATTAAGAATCAGTTATATAGAGACCTAAATATTGATTTTAGTTTATCAGAAGAATTTAGTTATAGTTTATTTCCAAAACCTAATTTTACTTTTAAGGAAATCAAATTTTTATATCAAGATAAAAAATTTGCATCTGTCGATAAGATGAGAATCTATATTTCATTCAGTAATTTATTTGCATCAAATGATATTAGAATAAAAAATATCAATCTTAATAAAGTTAATTTCGATTTAAATAAAAAAAATTATAATTTTTTTGTAAATCTTTTAAATAATAATTTCTCTAATTTCAATCTAGAAATTGAAAATAGCAATATATTTTTTAGAAATATTGAAAATGAAGTTTTGTTCATTAATAAAATTGATCAATTAAAATACTATTATGATTTAAAGGATAATAAAAATACTTTTGTTGCAAAAAATGAGATATTTAATATTCCATATACTGTTGAATTAAAAAATCATAAGGATAAAAAGAAAATACTTACTAAAGTAAATTTTGGTTTTTTAAAATTGCAGGTTAAAAATATATTAAACTACAAACAAATTCCAAAAAAATGGATTAATAGAATTTACTTATAATAAAAAAAAAAGTGAAGGCACATACCAGCTTAATAATAATCTGTTTAACTTTAATTATATTAGTAAATCACAAGACAATAATTTTAAATATCAAGGTGTAATTAATTTAATTCCATTTTTTTCAGAAATTTCTGGTGATATTGATATAATAAATTTATATAAATTGTTTAATCCAGATGCAATTGTGACCCAATTGTTTAAATCAGAATTATTAAATAATAAAAATCTAAATATAAATGGAATTATTAATGCAGAAGAAATTATTCCTTTTAGAGATCTAAACAATTTAGTATTTAAGTTTAGGATCGAAGATGGTTTACTGGATATTAGTGAAACTAAATTTAGCTGGTTAGATTATGTTGACTTTCAAATATTTGATAGTTTACTTTATGTAAAAGATAATAATTTAGTTTTAGATAGTAATATTTTAATTGATATTCACAACTCCAGTGAGATCTATAAGTTTTTTCAAACTCCTCGAAACTATCGAAAAGAAATCAATAAAATTAAGTTTAATTTTGTCTATAATTTTGATCAAGAAATCACCAATTTAAACAGTATTGAGATTGATAATTTGTTAAATCCTGATGTAAATAATATTTTAGATCAATTTATTTCTAAAGATACTATTCTTCAAAATAGAATTTATTTTAAAAGTTTAATTAATAAAGCAATTAAATCTTATGCTGGATAGATCATTTTTTTAGGATCAACAATTCTGTTATAGTCTTTTTCACCTATTAACCCTGTCTTCAATGTTTCAAATTTTAGTGTTGTATCATTTTTAAGTGCAGTTTTTGCAATCTTTGCTGCATTATCATATCCAATATGAGGTGCTAAAGCTGTAACTAGCATTAGTGAATTATCTAAATGTTCTTGAATTTTTTTCTTGTTAGCTTTTATTCCTTTAACACAGTAAAGTGCAAAATTTTTTGTGCTATCAGCTATTAAATCGATTGATTGCAAAATATTATGTGCAATTAGTGGTTTAAAAACATTCAATTCAAAGTGACCGTGAGATCCTGCAATGGTTATACCATTATGATTGCCAATTACTTTGACGCAAACCATAGTAACAGCCTCACATTGTGTGGGGTTAACTTTTCCTGGCATAATTGAAGAGCCTGGTTCGTTCTCAGGTAAAATAAGTTCTCCGTATCCTGCTCTAGGACCTGATCCTAAAAATCTAATATCATTCGAAATTTTCATTAAAGCAACAGCACAAGTATTTAAAGTTCCTGAAAAATTAACAATAGAGTC
>JACWEP010000037.1 GCA_014653375.1 Pelagibacterales bacterium SAG-MED48
AGTTTTTAGATCCCAAGCTCTGTTTACATCAATCATTAAAGCTTTATCTTGACCTATTACATCTCGAATTATTTCCAATCTTTTTGCATCTTCTTTTAATTTTTGTTCTACAATATTTGGATCAACACCGGTTCTCCAATCACCCTTAATAAAATCTATTTCTAATTTAAATTTTTCAGCAATATCATACCAAAGAGTAGAAAAGTGCCCAGTTTCAAACATTAATATTTTATCTCCAGCACTTAAAGTGTTAACCATTGCTGCTTCCCAAGCACCTGTACCTGAAGCTGGAAAAATTATCACCGGTTCTGAAGTTTTAAAAATTAATTTAATTTTATCTAAAACTCTTAAACCTATTTCTGCAAAATCAGGTCCTCTATGATCAATGGTTGGATAATCCATTGCTCTAAGCACTCTATCAGGAACATTTGTTGGTCCTGGAATTTGTAAAAAATGCTTGCCTGGTCTAAAAGTATTTGAATTTGCCATAACGCTGTATAAGCTAAAGAAAATATATAATCAATTTTTTAATGTATGACAAATAGTAGTAATTTAATAGATAGCTTAGAAGTTTATGTATTAAATAACCCAGATGATGTTAAGCCACACTGGGTAAGTCATTTCATTGTTCCAACAGCAAATGAATTATTAATAAAGATTAAAAACAAAAACGGTAATTCAGGATTTGGATTAGCAACAAGTTATAGCGATATATCACCAATTATAAAACCATTTTCAAATGGTTTACAGGATTTCATAATTGGACAAGATTCATTTTGTCCTGAAAAAATTTATGAAAGTATATCTAAATTAACTGATACTAGAATTAGCAGTGAAAAAGGTTGGAGCAAAGAAGCTTTAATTAGAATTTCAGCAGCATTAGATATTGCATGCTGGGACTTGATGGGAAAATCATTAAATATACCACTCTATAAGTTGTTTGGAGGATACAGAAATAAAATTCCTGTATATGTAACCTGTGGATATTATCGTGAGGGGAAAACTGAAACAGAATTAAGAGAAGAGTTAAAAAAATTAATCGAAATTGGTCATCAAAGTTTTAAAGTTAAGGTTGGTCGATTAACAATTAAAGAAGATGCAAAAAGATTGGAAATAATTCGAGATGTAATAGGTCAAGATAAAGCTTTAATGATTGATGTAAACAGAGCTTGGGATCTAAAAACTGCAATTGAAGGTGTTAAGGAATTTAAAAAGTTTAATCCAGCTTGGATAGAAGAACCGTTAAGATGGGAAGATGACAGAAGAACGTTAAAACTTTTATCAAAACAAACAAATATACCTATTTCAGGTGGTGAGAGTGAAATAACAATTTATGGATGTAGATCAATGATTGAAGAAGATGCTATACAAATTTTACAATTTGATTGCACAATGTTTGGAGGATTTACAAATGGGAAAAAACTTTCTGCCTTATGTGAATTAAATCATATAGATATTGCTCCTCATCATGATTGTTATATACACGCTCCTCTAGTGGCATCCACTCCATCAGGACGAATTGTTGAATCATTTGATAACGAAAGAGACCCTTTACAAGCAGAATTATTTGAAAATCCGCATGAAATGAATAATGGATGGATATATTTAAATGAAAAACCAGGTTTAGGGCTAGAAATTTCTGATACTGCGTTAAAAAAGTTCGGTAAATTAGTATACAAAAATAAATAAATCTTTATTTAAATTTAACAATGTTTAGTTCAGATCAAATTAATAAAATTGGTAAAGAAATTAGTAGTAAAGTTGAAGGTAAAACTTTATTTGATGATTTTTCAAGAGGCAGATACAGCACTGATGCATCTGTCTACCAGATAAAACCTATTGGTGTAGTTTTACCTAGAGATACCAAGGATGTGCTAAATGTAATGGAGTACTCTCAACAAAATTCAATTCCACTACTAGCTAGAGGCGGTGGAAGTTCACAATGCGGTCAGACAGTTGGCGAAAGTATAGTCTTAGACTATTCAAGACATCAAAATAAAATTTTAGATTTAAATGTTGAAGAAAAATCTATTTGGGTTGAACCAGGTGTGGTTTTAGACCATTTAAATGCTTACTTAAAACCTCACGGATTATGGTTTCCAGTTGATGTATCAACTAGTAGTAGAGCTACAATTGGTGGAATGTCTGCAAATAATTCATGTGGCTCAAGATCTTTATATTATGGAAACATGGTTCATAATGTTTTGGCAATAGAGACTATATTAGATGATGGCTCAATACATACTTTTGATGAAATCCAAAAAAATTATTTAGTAGAAAAAAATAATCAAGATCGACTTTATAAAATAATTGATAAATTTATTGATTTAAGACAAAAAGTTGGAACTGAAATTGATGAGAATTGGCCTACAACACAAAGAAGAGTTGGCGGA
>JACWEP010000038.1 GCA_014653375.1 Pelagibacterales bacterium SAG-MED48
AACTACAATTGGTCCAAAATGGAAGCCAGGCTTTACTAAAGCTATTAAATACTGGGTACCCTCTATTGCAGCAAGTGCAATCACAATTTACAAAGGTAAAGAATTTAAAGAGTGGAATGGAAATGCTTTAATTACATCACTTAAAGATAAATCTTTAAGAAAGTTAATTTTTAACGATTTATCGAATTTAAATGAAGAAGTTATTTTTAAAAATAAAATAGGTAGAATTAGAGATATTCAAGTTCATCCAGTTGATGGAAAGATCTATTTTTTAACAGGAGACAATCTTTGGTTAATGGAAAATAAATAATAATATATGAATTGGATAGTTATTACTATTTTTGGAGCTTTTTTTCAAAATCTAAGATCTTCTTTACAGAAAAAATTAAATACAAATCTTTCAACAATCGCTTCAACTTATGTGAGATTTGCTTTTGCATTACCATTTGCAACATTATTATTTTTTATTTATTTTCGTAACTTTGAAATTATTTCTGTAATCTTAGTTCAATCAAATTTCGTTTATTACACAATTTTAGCATCAGTTTTTCAAATCATATTTACCTTTATTTTACTTTATCTTTTTAAGTTCTCAAACTTTGTAGTAGGCACTGCATTAAGTAAAACTGAAGTTATACAAGTTGCTATTTTTGAATATTTTTTATTAAAAGATAAGCTTAATATATTTGGAGTTTTTGGAATTATAATTGCAACAGTTGGAGTAATTATTATATCTGTAAAAGATTTAAAATTATTTTTTAATAATTTTTTTTCAAAGACAACTCTAATTGGATTAACAACAGGTCTATTTTTAGCATTAAGTGTTGTTTATTTTAGAGCCGCAGCATTGTCTCTGGAAAATTTTTCATCAAACTTTGAAAAAGCAATTAGTACTTTATTATTTGGCTTAGTAATTCAAACCTTTATAATAACAATTTATCTTTTTATTTTTGAAAGATCAGAATTTAAAAAATTGTATAATAATAAATTTGAAAGTTGTTTGGCAGGATTTGCTGGGTTTATGGCAACAATGACTTGGTTTTATGCATTTACATTAGTTCAGGCATCTTTTGTTAGAGCTTTAGGTCAAGTTGAAATATTTTTTAGTTATTTATCATCCAAATACTTATTTAAAGAAAAAATAACTATTAGTGAAATTGTAGGAATTTTAATATTTGTAAGTGGTGTAATGCTACTGCTATTAACCAAAATGAATTAGTTATCTAATATTTTTTTCTTCGCTTTTTCAAATTCTTCTTGGGTTAACACCCCACTTTGAAGTAATTCATTTAATTTACTAAGTTCACTACTTAGCTGTTCTTTATCTGCTGAAAAATCATCTTGTAGTGAAGCCTCGTCTTTTTCAGATCTATTGGCCTCCTTAGCGCTAAATCCTTTCATTATTGCACTGGCACCCAAATATAAAACAAAACCTATAATAGGAATTACTAGTGCAAAAAAAATTATTTTTTCCATAAATTAATCTTCATCCTCTTCTCGCCAACCTTTTTCATACATTAACCAAGCAGCATAGATTACTGTTGATGTTCCTACTATCATACCAAAATCAAAACCAGTTTGCTGATCATACAAATACCATCCTAACTGAGTAGCTCCTATTGGCATTATCGTAAGCATAAGAAATATTATTGCTATTCTATAAGGGTACGGTGGTTTCTTCATGCTAAAGTCTATCAAAAATTAATCGATAAGATAAAGCATAAATTATGGGTCAAATTATCTTAATCAGGGATCACGTCATTTAATGGAGTTATTTCTCCAATTTTAAATATGATTGCATCTTCTTCTTTAAAATCATAGTTTGCTGCACTTGCTTTAAATCTTTTTGGTGGTTCCATAATTGGTTCTAAAGATAATACAAATGTGCCCCAATGTGTTCCCATAACTTTTTTACTTTTTAAATCTTTTGCAACATTTAAAGCTTCTTCAGGGGTTGTATGATAAATTGATTTATCAAACATAGGTTTAAAATCATATGCTCCAATATTAATCATCGTTAAATCAATTGGACCATATTTTTCGCCTAAATCTTTATAGATATCTCCATAACCAGTATCACACGCAAACAATATTTTTTTACCTTTATACTCAATTAAAAAATTTCCCCAGAGCGTTTTATTCATATCTGTTAAACTTCTTTTAGACCAATGAACAGCTGGAAGTAAGGTTACTTTTAAATCAGTATTGATTTTAATTTCGTCATACCAATCCATTTCATTCACATCTTTAAATCTATTTTTTGTAAAATATTTTCCAAGATTAAGTGGTACTAAGACTTTTGAATCTTTAA
>JACWEP010000039.1 GCA_014653375.1 Pelagibacterales bacterium SAG-MED48
ATTTGTGTTACTGTTAAAGTATCACCGTCTGCATCTGTATCTCCATGTAGAAGATCTGAAGTACCGTCCGTTACAGTTATAATTGCATCTTCATCTACAGCACCTGTTTCATTATCTGCAACAGGAACATTGTTAGAATTACTGGTAAAAGTTAATGTAGCTGTATCTGTTCCTCCATTACCATCTATTAAAGTGTAAGTGAATACGTCAGTTCCCGCACTTGAACCTGCTACATAAGAATAAGTACCATCAGCTCCAATTGTTAATGTTCCAAAGTTACCAGTTATAGATCTACCATTTGTTCTATCAGTTCCAGCATTAACAGCATATGGAGCAGCACCTCCAAATGAAATTGCACCAACTGATATTGAAGAGCTTGCATCAGCATCACTATCATCTGATATAACTGAACCAGCACCATTAGTTAAATCAGTAACAGTATTGCTCACCATAACATTGTCCGTATCATCTACTGCGACCGGATCATCATTAATACCTGTAACTGTAATTATTAATGTTGCTGTAGATGTTGCTGTTCCATCTGAGACTGTATAGGTAAAACTATCTGTTTCAGTATCTCCAGCATCTAACGCATCCGCTGCTGCTTGATCTGCAACGTAAGTATAAGATCCGTCAGCTCCAACCGTTAATGTTCCATAGGTTCCTGTTATTGATGTCCCACTTGAATTATAAGTACTACTTCCTGCAACTGATGAATTAGATCCCCCTGTTACTGCAATTTGTGTAACTGTAAGAGATGAGCTAGCATCTGCATCTGTATCATCAGCAACTAATAATTCAGATCCTGAGCTTTCAGTTATTGTTGCATCTTCATTAACACTATCTGTATCATTAACTGCAACAGGATCATCGTTCACTCCTGTAACAGTAATTGTAATATTGGCAGTATCTATTCCACCATTTCCGTCTGAAACTGTATAAGTAAATACATCTGTTACTATATCGCTTGCATCTAATGCATCTGCTGCAGCTTGATCAGCTACATAAGTATAAGTTCCATCAGCACCAATGACTAATGTTCCATAAGTTCCTGTTACAGATGTTCCATTACTATGATTGGTTCCTCCACTAACTGAACTATTTGATCCACCATCTTTTTTAATTTGAGTAATAACCAATGATGATGCGCTATCATCAGCGTCCGCATCTGTATCATTATCTTGAGTTACACCACTTGATGCTGTTGAAACTGTTAAAGTTGCATCTTCGTTAACTGATCCTGTATCATTTGTAGCTGAAGGTGCATCATTAACACCGGTAACTGTTATAGTTAAGTTTGCAGTATCAGTACCACCATTGCCGTCTGAAATAGTATAAGTAAACACATCTGTAACAGTGTCGCTTGCATCTAAAGCATCAGCTGCAGCTTGATCTGCAACATAAGTATAAGTTCCATCAGCTCCAACCGTTAATGTTCCATAGGTTCCTGTTACTGATGTTCCACTTGAATTATAAGAGCTTCCTCCAGATACGGCTGAATTACTTCCACCATCTTTTTTAATTTGTGTAACCGTTAAACTATCACCATCAGCATCTGAATCATCTGCACTTAATAAACCTGAGCCTGAGCTTTGGGTTACTGTTGCATCTTCATTAACACTATCAGTATCTGCAACAGCTGAAGGAGCATTATTACTATTACTGACTGTAATTGTTAAAGTAGCTGTATGTGTTGCTGTTCCATCTGATAATGTGTAAGTAAAAACATCAGTTCCAGCACTTGAACCTGCAATGTATTGATAAGTACCATCTGCACCAACTCTCAAAGTACCATAACTTCCGGTAACTGACGTGTAACCTGAATTATAAGCAGTTCCTGGATTAACAGCTGTTGCACTCCCCCCTGCTGTGGTTGCAACAATACTAGATACACTTAATGAAGCACTGGCATCTGCATCCGTATCCCCATGTAAAAGATCTGAAGTACCATCAGTGACTGTTAAAGTGTTGCTTGCAACAACTGAACCTGTTTCAGCATCTGCAACTGGAGCATCATTAATTCCATTAACAGTAATAGTTAAAACTGCAATATCGGTTTCACCTTGTCCATCTGAAACTGTATAATTAAAAGTATCAGTAACCACATCCCCTGGATCCAATGCATCCGCTGCATCCTTATTTGCAACATAAGTATATGATCCATTAGCTGCAATTGTTAATTGACCATATGTTCCATCTAAAGCTGAACCAATAGATCCTGCAGTACCAGATCCTTCACTTGAACCTGTTCTAAT
>JACWEP010000004.1 GCA_014653375.1 Pelagibacterales bacterium SAG-MED48
ATTTTGTTCGATTTAAATCTTTTAAACTTTTACACTGTGTTTTAGTTTTAGAAAAAAAATTAGTTTTAACTTCCTGGGTCATCATATTATCCATTTCAACATTTACATTAAGTATGTGTGGAACATTTTTAGTAAGATCTGGAATACTTAACTCTGTTCATACTTTTGCAAATGATCCAGAGAGAGGTTTATTTATTTTAATTTTTTTATTTTCTTTAATTTTTATTTCACTATTCATCTTTTTCTTTTTTCACAAACCCAATCAAAGTAACTTAAATAATTTTTTTTGGTTAAGTAAGGAAACATCAATAATAATTAATAATTGGTTTATGATGTATTTTTTATCTGTAGTGTTAGTTGGGACCGTTTATCCTATATTCCTTGATGTTTTAACTTCTGAAAAAATATCCGTGGGACCACCATTTTATCATAAATTAATAATTCCATTTTTAATTCCTTTTTTATTGATCATGGCAATTGGACCTAAATTAAAATGGATAAAGTTTAATTTAGAGGATAAAGTTTATCTAATCTCTTTGCTATTCATTTCTTTTTTATTATCGTTTTTAATTGTTAAAAATTTTAATTCAAATTTTCTTATTAATACAATCTTAATTTCAAGTGCTTTATATTTATTCTTTGTAACTTTGAGAGACTTTTTTATTATGAAAAAAAATAACATTTCTCAAAATATTGCTCATTTGGGATTTAGTTTATTAATTTTAAGTATTTTATTTAATAGTTTGTTTTCAACAGAAATAATCACCAATTTAAAAGTTGGTGAAACTTTTGAGACTTCAACGACCAAAATAATTTTTAAGAATATAAACCAAAAAAAAGAAAAAAATTATAAATCTGTTGTAGGAAATTTTAGTATTCAAAATTCAAATGGAAAAATAGATAATTTGTCACCTGAATTAAGAATATATAATCAACCAAATATTGTGACTAGTGAAGCTGATATTAAAACAACCTTATTGTCTGATAAATTTTTAGTAATTAATTTAGTTCAAAATCAAGATTATTTTAATGTTCGATATCAAGTTAAACCCTTTATGCTATGGATTTGGTTATCAGTGCTATTAATTAGTTTAGGTGCTCTAATTAGTTTATTTAAAAAAGAATATGAAAAATAAATTATTATTATTATTTATAATTTCTATTTTTACAATTATTTTTATAATTTTCTACAAAGGGTTAAAGAATACCAATGTCTATACTCCAGATATAAAAATTAATAAAGAAGTGCCCTCTTTTACTTCAGAGTTATTTTATTCAAACGAAGTTGTAAAATCAAAGGAGATTTTTGATTTAGATAAATTTTATTTATTAAATATTTGGTCATCATGGTGCGCACCATGTAGACAAGAGCATTCTTTATTAATGGATTTAATGGAGACTAAAAAAATTAAAATTATTGGTGTTAATTATAAAGATACCAAAAAAAATGCTGAAAGTTTTTTAAGTGAACTTGGAAACCCTTTTTATCAAATAATTTTTGATAAAGAAGGTGTTACCGCAATAGAGTGGGGGGCTTATGGTGTACCCGAGTCTTTTTTAATTTATGATAGAAAAATTTTAAAAAAATATATTGGACCACTTGATGAACAATCAATCAAAGAAATTAAATTTTTAATAAAATGAAAATATTAAAATTATTCTTAATTATCTTTTTTATTTTTTCATTTAATCATTTGAATGCAAACAATGAGGAGATGAAAATAAAAATTACAAAAAATTTACGATGTTTGGTCTGTCAAGGTCAATCAGTCTATGACTCAGATTCAGAGTTTGCCAACAGTTTGAAAGTTTTAGTAGATAAAAAATTAGAAAAAGGTTTTTCAGAAACTCAAATTTATGACTATTTTAAAGATAAATATGGAGAATGGATATTGTATGATCCTGAGCTTAATAAAAATACTTATTTACTTTGGTTATTACCAATATTGATATTTTTAATTGGGGGTGCAATAATCTTTAAAAGTTTTATATTTAAAAAATAACTGTCAAATTATGAATCTTAAAAAATTTTATTTTAGTCTTTTATTTGTATTTTTTGCTTTTTCAATAAACGCAGAGGAATTAAAAAATAATAATTCAAGCAATGCATTTAATGTTTATACAGGCATGTTTGATTTTAGTGATGATGGTAAAAGTTCAACACTAATTGGTTTTCAACATCAAAACGAAAACCTTAATCGAGATACTTTTTTAGGAAATCTTTCACCTATAACGGGTGGATTATTTACAGCTGATAATGCTGGCTATATTTATACAGGAGTACAAGCCCAATATAAAGTTGGTGCCTTAAATATTACACCGAGTTTTACTCCAGGATTATATCATGAAGGTGATGGTAAAGATCTTGGACATATGATTGAATTTAAAAGTGAGGTTCAATTATCACTTAATCTATCACAAAATAGTGAATTAGGTTTTTCTTATAATCATATATCAAATGCCAGTATTGGAGATAAAAATCCTGGGGCAAATAGTTATATGTTTAATTTCATTAAAAACTTTTAATAACAGTTATGAACTTGAAGGATTGTTATAATTTTAATGATTTTAGAAAACTTGCAAAAAAAAGATTACCCTCACCAATATTTCACTACATTGATGGTGGATCAGATGATGAGGCTACACTAAAAAGAAATACTGATGCTTTTAATGATTGTGATTTAATTCCAAATGTACTTGCAAGTGTAGGCAAACCAGATTTATCAACAACAGTGTTTGGTAAAAAAATTGATATGCCAATTTTTTTATCACCAACAGCAATGCAAAGACTTTACCATCACGATGGAGACAAAGCTTCTGCTAGAGCTGCTGAAAAATTTGGTACTTTTTATAGCATGTCCACAATGGCAAACAATACTATTGAGGAAATTGCTGAAATTTCTAATGGACCAAAATTATTTCAACTGTACGTTCATAAAGATCAATCCATAACTGATGATTTAATAGAAAGATGTAGAACATCTGGTTATGACGGAATGTGTCTTACAGTTGATACATTGGTTGCAGGAAATCGAGAGAGAGATCACAGAACTGGTTTTACAACACCACCAAAACTTACTCTTCAAAGCTTAATGAGTTTTGCAATGAGACCTGAATGGGTTTTTAACTATTTTACAAATAAAAAATTTGAATTATCTAATGTTTCAAAAAAAACAGATAAAGGAACTAATATTGCAAAGTCAGTAATTGAATATATCAACGAACAATACGATCCAGCGATGAATTGGAAGGATGCAGAGTATTGTGTAAAAAAATGGAATAAACCATTTGCATTAAAAGGCGTTATGTCCGTTGAGGATGCAAAAAGAGCAATAGATATAGGTTGTACTGCTATAATGGTTTCAAATCATGGAGGTAGACAATTAGATGGATCAAGGTCTCCATTTGACCAGGTTAAAGAACTTTCAGATGCGGTAGGAGATCAACTAGAAATTATTTTAGATGGAGGAATAAGGAGAGGAACTCATGTCTTAAAAGCACTGGCTGCAGGTGCTACAGCATGTAGTTTTGGTAAAATGTTCTTATTTTCCTTGGGTGCTGGAGGTCAAGCTGGTGTGGAACACCTGTTACAAAATATGCACGATGAAATTAACAGAAATATGGTACTGATGGGGTGTAAAAGTTTAAAAGATTTAAATCGAACAAAATTAATATATAGAAAATAAGATAGGAGAAAAGATTACAATGAAATTAGCTTCAAATTTAGAACGTTTAGGGACAGAATCAGCTTTTAGTGTATTGGCTGAGGCAAAAAAATTAGAAGCTCAAGGAAATCCGATGATTCACTTGGGTTTAGGTCAACCTGATTTTAAAACTCCTCCACATGTCGTAGAGGCTGCCAAAAAAGCTTTGGATGATGGCCATCATGGTTACGTTATGTCAAATGGTATTCCAGAATGTAGACAAGCGGTCACAAGATGGATTAAAAAACGTTACGATGTAGATGTTGATTTTGAAAGAATTTTAATTATGCCGGGTGGAAAGCCTACAATGAGTTACGCAATTCAATGTTTTGGTGAACCAGGAGCTGAAATTATTCATCCAACACCAGCTTTTCCAATTTATGAATCTATGATTAATTATACAGGATCAACAGCAGTTCCTTATGATTTAACAGAAGATAAAGATTTAAAATTTAATGCAGATAAAATTTTATCTTTAATAACTGATAAAACAAGATTGTTAATTTTGATTAATCCAAATAATCCTACAGGAAGTTTTGTTGAAAAACCTGAGATTGATAAATTAGCTGAAGGATTAAAAAAACATCCTCATGTTACTATTTTAAGTGATGAAATTTATAGTAGACAAATTTTTGATGGAAAAGAAATGCCTACTTTTTTTAATTATCCAGAACTTAGGGATAGATTAATTGTTCTAGAAGGATGGAGCAAAGCTTATTCAATGACTGGATGGAGATTAGGTTGGAGTTTTTGGCCGGAAACTTTAGTTCCACATGTAAATAAACTTTTAATAAATAGTGTCTCATGTGTAAATGCTGCTGCGCAGTTTGCAGGTATAGCAGCACTTGATGGACCAGACGAATCAATTCATCTTATGATGGAAAAGTTTACTCAAAGAAGAAAATTAATTCATGAAGGATTAAATAGTTTACCTGGTGTTGAATGTAGTTTGCCTGGTGGTGCGTTTTATGCATTTCCAAAAGTAATTGGAACTGGAATGAATGGTTCTGAATTTTGTAAAAAAGCTATGCATGAAGCTGGAGTAGCTATTGTTCCAGGAACTGCATTTGGTAAAACTTGTAATGATTACGTAAGATTTAGCTTTGCCGCTTCTCAAGATAATATATCTAATGCATTGGAAAATATTAAAAAAATGCTAGGCTAAGACTAATGACCGAATTAGCTTTACCGAAAATAGATAAAAAAACTTTAGACAAAAAAGATTATATCTTTAAATCGTTAGCTAAACTTATAAATCCTGAGCATGTTTTAAGTCATAAGGATGAAATTAAACCCTATGAAACAGATGGTTTGTCTGCTTATAAACAAACTCCATTAGCAGTAGTGATGCCTGAAAACACTAAAGAAGTCAGTAGTATTTTAAAGTTTTGTTATGAGGAAAATATAAAAGTAGTTCCAAGAGGAGCGGGAACAGGACTTTCAGGTGGTGCTCTACCTTTACAAGATGCAGTATTATTAAGTCTTGGTAAATTTAATAAAATTCTAGAAATTGATTTTGAAAATAAGTGTGTTGTGACACAGCCAGGAGTTACTAATTTAGGATTAACTCATGCTGTTCAGCATAAAGACTTTTATTATGCACCAGATCCTTCAAGTCAACTTGCTTGTTCTATAGGAGGAAACGTTGCAGAAAATTCTGGTGGTGTTCATTCGTTAAAATATGGGACAACTACAAATAATATTTTAGGTGTTGAAATGGTTATGATGGATGGAACTATTTGTAGAATTGGTGGAAAAACTCTTGATCAAGAAGGATATGATCTAATGGGTTTGATATGTGGCTCTGAAGGATTGCTAGGAGTGATCACTGAAGTTACTGCTAAAATTTTAAAAAAACCGCAAGTTGTCAAAGCTGCTTTAATTGGATTTCCAACTATTGAAGAGGGAGCAAATGCAACCTCAGAAATTATTTCAAATGGTATTATCCCTGCTGGTATGGAGATAATGGACAAAGCTTTAATAGAGGCAACAGATAATTTTAGTAAAGCCGGATACCCTCGTGATGCTGAACTTTTACTAATAGTTGAAGTTGATGGAACTGAGTCAGAAGTAGATGTATTATTAAAAGATGTAAGTAGCATCTGTAAGAAAAATAATTGTTCAAGTTTAAAATTAAGCCAAAGTGAAAAAGAGAGATTATCATTTTGGTCAGGAAGAAAATCAGCGTTTCCTGCTTGTGGTGCCATGGCCCCAGACTATTATTGTATGGATGGTGTTATTCCAAGAGGAAAGTTAGCTGAGGCTTTATTAGAGATTAGAAGATTATCTGAAAAATACAATTTACCTGTTGCCAATTGTTTTCATGCAGGTGATGGAAATTTACACCCTTTAATTATGTACGATGGGGCTGATAAAGAACAATTTAGAAAAACAGAAGAGTTTGGAGCAGAAATACTAAAAGCATGTGTAAGACTAGGAGGTGTTATAACTGGTGAGCATGGAGTTGGGGTTGAAAAAAGAGAACTAATGTGTGAGATGTTCAATGACAATGACATCCAACAACAGCTTGATATAAAAACTTCTTTAGATGAAAAAAATCTATTAAATCCAGGTAAAGTCTATCCAATACTTAGAAAATGTGCTGAAGAAGGGAGGGTTCATGTCCACAGAGGTGAGGAAAAATTCCCAGATCTTCCAAGATTCTAACAACACATATTTTCCTGAGGATGAAACCCAAATTTCCAGTGTAGTTAAAGAATTATTTAAAAAAAATCAACCCGCAGAAGTAATTGGCTTGGGTTCTAAAAGTTTTATAGGTAATAAAATTCAGTCAGCAAAAAAATTATCTCTTTCAAAATTATCAGGAATTATTGAATATTTACCTGAAGAACTTTACATCAAGGTAAAAGCAAATACTCCAGTTGAACTTATTGAAAAAGAGTTAGAAAAAAATAATCAAGAACTTGCTTTTGAACCAATTGATTTTGGGTTTGTTGAAAATGGAAAATCAAATAAAGGAACAATAGCAGGGTGTTTATCTTGTAATTTTGCTGGATCTAGAAGATTTAAAGTTGGTAGTGTGAGAGATCATATTTTAGGTTTTAGAGGAGTAAATGGCAAAGGAGATATTATAAAATCTGGAGGTACAGTTGTAAAGAATGTTACTGGATATGATCTGTCAAAACTTGTTTCTGGATCTTTTGGAACACTCGTTGCTTTATCTGAAATAACCCTCAAAGTTTTACCAAAAAAAAAATCATCTAATACAATAACTATTCACACGGAAGACAAAAAATTAGTCAATGAACTTTTTGAAAAAATTTCTAGTTCTAGTAGCGAAGTTTCGGGTGCTGTTTATGTTCCGGAAGAGCCTAAAGATGATAGCTACAATCAAAATAAAGAAATGTTATTTAAATTTAATGATCTTAAATTTCAAGGTTCTTTTTTAGCATTAAGAATTGAAGGTGATAAATTATCAATTGAAGAAAGAATAAAAGTATTAACTATGGAATTAGAGCTTCAAAATCTTAATACCTCAATATTAGATGTTCATCAGTCAGTCCCTCTTTGGAAAAAAATAAATAGTCTTGAGTTGTTTGAAAATACAAAAAATAACTTATTAAGAGCTGTTATTCCTCCATCAAAAGGTAATGAGCTCATTCAAAAAATAGGAAATAAATTTAAATATTATATTGATTGGTGTGGATCCTTGTATTGGATTGAAGTGAAATCTAATAAAAATTCAAAAATTATAGAAATAAAAAGATTAATTATAGAACTTGGTGGATATCTAACTATTGTTAAAAAATCTAACGAATTTGATTATGAGGAAACAATATTTACAATTGATGAGACAAGACTTTTAATTTCTGAAAAAATAAAAAAAAGTTTTGATCCAAAAAGAATTTTTAATCCTGGAAAGATGTATAGAGGAATTTAATGCAAACAAACTTTAATGAAAAACAATTACAAAACAAAGATAATCAATCCACAGAAAAAATATTTAAAAAATGTGTTCACTGCGGAATGTGTAATGCAACATGCCCCACCCATCAATTATTGGGAGATGAGCTAGATGGACCAAGGGGTAGAATTTATCTTATTCAAGACATGTTAGAAAATGATAAAAAACCGACCGCTAAAGTTGTAAAACATATTGATAGATGTTTGTCTTGTTATAGCTGTATGACCACATGCCCCGCTGGAGTGAATTATATGCATGTCATTGACCATGGAAAAAAATACATTGAAAAAAATTATGAAAGGCCGTTTTTTGATAGATTAATAAGAAATTTTTTGTCCGTTACTCTTCCAAATATTAAATACTTTAAATTAGCAAGCTTCATGGTTAAATTAGGCAAACCTTTTCAATTTTTAATGCCCTCAAAAATTAAAGATATGATGAGTTTAATGCCATCAAATTTTCCAAAAAAAACTCTTAAAGAAAAAGAAATTTACTCTATTCCGAATCAAAAACGAGTTGCTAGAGTTGCACTTTTAACTGGATGTGTTCAAAAAGAAATTTCACCTCAGATTAATGAGTCAACCATAAGACTTTTAAACAGACATGGGGTAGAGGTGGTTGTTCCAAAAAAAATTAGATGCTGTGGTTCTTTAAATCATCATTTAGGCAAAGAAGATGATGCTCATCAAGACTTTATAAACAACATTAATACTTGGTATGAAGAACATCAAAAAGGTAATTTAGATGCAATTTTGTCAAATACGTCAGGCTGTGGAACCACCATGAAAGACTATGGTTTTATTTTTAAGAATGATGAAAAAATGAAAAAAAAAGCAAAAGTAATTTCTGATCTAACAAAAGATGTAACAGAATATTTAAATGAAAGTCTAAAATTAGATTTTAAATCAAAAGATAAAAAATATAAAATTGCTTATCACTCAGCATGTTCCATGCAACATGGACAAAAAGTACACAGTCAGCCTATTGAATTACTATTAAAAACAAATAATGAGATCATGGAAATTCCTGAAGGACATATTTGTTGTGGATCAGCTGGGACTTATAATATTTTGCAGACGAAAATTGCTAAAGAATTATTAAAGAAAAAGGTAAATAACATAGAAAGCTTGAAACCAGACTTTATTTCTACAGGAAATATTGGATGTATTACTCAAATTTCTAACGGGACTCAGACTCCAATTTTACATACCATTGAGGTTCTAGATTGGTATACTGGAGGACCAAAACCAAAAATATTACAAAAAAATTAATTATGAAAAAAATACTAGTGACTAGAAGACTACTCAAAGATTGCGAAGATAAAGCAACGAAAACTTTTGAAGCAAAATTAAATTCTAATGATGAACTTTATTCTCAATCAAAATTAATAGAATTAAGCCAAGGATGTGATGCAGTGCTAACATCTTTAACAGAAAAAATGGATGAAGAAACAATCAATAAATTACCTGAAACTGTAAAAATTATTTCAAATTTTGCAGTTGGATTTGGAAATATAGATTTAGAAGCAGCAAAAAAAAGAGGAATTGCAGTTACCAATACTCCAGAAGTTTTGTCAGATGCTACAGCTGAAATTGGTATTCTTTTAATTTTAGGTGCATGTAGAAGAGCAGCTGAAGGAATTGAATCTGCAAAAGAAAGTAATTGGAAATGGTCTGCAGATTATCTAATTGGAAAGCAGTTAACTGGCACTAGACTAGGGATCCTAGGCATGGGTAGAATTGGACAAAAAATTGCAAAAATTGCAAAATCACTTGGTATGATTATACATTATCATAATCGTTCAAAACTAAGTGAAGAGAAAGAACAGGGTGCAGTATATCATGATAATCTCAAAAGTTTATTTTCAGTTTCTGATGTTTTATCAATTTGTTGTCCTGCAACTAAAGAAACAATAAATTTAATTAATAAAGAAACAGTAGAATACTTTCCAACAGGTGCAGTAATTACTAATGTTGCTAGAGGTGATATAGTAGATGATGAAGCTTTAATTGATGCTTTAAATAGAAGAAAAATTTATGCAGCTGGTTTAGACGTTTATAAAGGAGAGCCAAATTTAAACCCTGGGTATTTAAAGATTAAAACTGCTTTTATTTTACCACACCTTGGAAGTGCAACTAAAGACACAAGAACTGCAATGGCTAACTTAGCAATAGATAATATTGATGAGTTTTTCAAAACAGGTAATTGCAAAAATAAAGTAAATTAATTCAATTTAGATCAAATTTTTCTACCTGTGATTGTACTAAAGTTAGTATGGGTCACTTTCTCTATAGACTCTAAAGTTTAATTATAATTAAAATGCCAAAGTTAATTAACTAAATGAGGAGAGAACAAATGGTTAAAAGTAAAAAATCATTGAAGGGTACAAAAACACCTTCAAGACGTAAGTTCTTCAAAGCAGCAGCAGCAACAGGTGCAGCAGCAGCAACAGCTGTAGCAATGCCCAATGTAGCTTTTGGTGCTCCATTAACTTTAAAGATGCAAGCAGCTTGGCCGTCAGGCGCTAATATCTTTTTTGAAATGGCAGGAGATTATGCAAAAATGGTTAGCGACATGTCTGGAGGAGAATTAAAAATTGATCTTCAGCCAGTTGGCGCAATTGTAAAAACTTCAGAAATTGGACAAGCAGTAAGTTCAGGTGTAGTTGATATGGGTCACTGGGTGACTGCATATTGGTATGGTAAAAATGCTGCAGCTTCACTTTTTGGAACTGGTCCTTCATACGGAATGTCATCTCAAGAAGTTATGGGATGGATGGAGTATGGTGGAGGAAGAGCATTATACGAGGAAGCAGTAAAAAGTGTAGGATTTAACTATACTGGTTTCTTCCATATGCCTATGCCAGCTCAACCATTTGGTTGGTTTAAAAAGAATGTAACTAAAGTATCTGATGTTAAAGGTATGAAGTATAGAACAGTTGGTCTAGCGACTAACGTTTTAACTGCTATGGGAATGGTCGTAAGACAATTACCAGGTGGTGAAATTCAACCAGCTATGAAAACTGGTTTGATTGATGCTGCAGAGTTTAACAACCCTACATCAGACTCACAGTTTGGAATGCAAGACGTCTCTAAACACTATCACTTAGGAAGTTTCCACCAATCTCAGGAAATGTTCGAAATTCCTATGAACACTAAGAGACTAAATAGCCTTTCACCAGCTCATCAAGCTATCTTGAAGAATGCTGCTTATGCTGCAAACTCAGATAACTACTTCAAGGCACTAGTTAGATATTCTGCTGACTTAGCTAAATTGATGAACGAGCATAAGGTTAATGTTTACCAAACATCTGATGCTATCCTAGCAGAACAGTTAAAAGGTTGGGATAAAATCGTTGCTGAGTTCTCAGGAAAAGATGCTTTCTTTAAGAAAGTTATCGACTCACAAAAAGCATATGCTAAGAGAACAATGAAGTATCTGTTGATGAATCAACCGAACTACAAATTAGCTTATGAAAATGAGTTTGGTCCAATCGGAAAAGTTAAAATTTAATTAACTTTAGATAAATTTAAAAAGAGGGGGTTGAAAAACCCCCTTTTTTTTGTTTCAATTTAATATAATTCTTTATGATGAAATCATTCATTAAATTTGCAGATACCCTAAGTACTTCTATGGGAAAAGCTTTTTCTTGGTGTATCGTTATTTTAATGGGTGGAACTGTTTATGAAGTTGTAATGGCTTATGCTTTTAATAAGCCAACATTATGGAATTTTGATTTTAGTATGCAGATGTATGGTGCAATACTTATGATGTCAGGTGCTTATTGTTTAGCAACAGAAGCTCATGTAAGAGGTGATGTTATTTACAGATTATTTAAACCTAGAACACAAGCATGGTTAGATTTAGTGCTTTATTTTATTTTCTTTTTTCCTGGCGTTGTAGCTTTAGCATTTTATGGATATGAGTACGCAGCTCTTGCATGGAAAATAAAGGAAACTAGCTGGAGTAGTCCAGCTCAAATACAAATTTACATGGTTAAATCTATGATACCAGCTGCAGGAGTTTTATTAATTATTCAAGGGATCAGTGAAGTCTTTAGATCTATTATATGTATTAAAGAAGGTGAGTGGCCTGCTAGAATGGTTGTTGCAGAAGAGACAGAAAAAATTTTAATGAAAAAAGCTGAGAGTGAGGATCAAAAAGATGCTGTTTAGTCTTACAAACCCTGAAGTAGCCATTTTAATGATGGGCCTATTTTTATTTGCAGTGCTTTTAGGATTCCCAATTGCATTCACTTTGATGGCAATGGGAATAGCTTTCGGTTACTACGCTTACTACGATCCTACAATGATGGAACACCTATTTGATAATAGGATATTTCAATTGTTTGTTCAAAATACATACACAGTTATGGACAATAATGTCCTCACGGCAGTGCCCTTATTTTTATTTATGGGTTACCTTGTTGAAAGAGCTGGGATAGTTGCAAAATTATTTTTTGCTATAAGATTAGCAGCACATAGACTTCCAGCATCGATGGCAGTCGCTGCCTTGATTACTTGTACTTTATTTTCAACAGCAACTGGGATTATAGGTGCAGTTGTAACTTTGATGGGATTACTTGCTTGGCCGGCAATGGTTAAAGCTGGTTATGATAAAAAATTTGCATCAGGTGTAATTTGTGCAGGTGGATGTTTAGGAATTTTGATACCACCGAGCATTATGTTAATTGTGTATTCAGTTATCGCACAATTATCACCATTAAGATTATTTGCTGCAGCAATTTTTCCAGGTTTATTGCTAGCTGGTTTGTATATTGGTTATGCAGTTTTTAGAGCTTGGATGGATCCATCAATTGCTCCCAGACCTAAAGCAGAAGATGTGCCTCCACGCTCAGAGATTCTAAAAGAAGTATTAGTTTCATTTGTACCACTTTTTGGATTGATAATGTTAGTGCTTGGAACAATTTTAGCAGGAATAGCAACTCCAGCAGAGGCAGCAGCAGCAGGTGCCTTTGGAGCAATACTTTTATCTTGGTTTTATAAAACTCTTAAATGGCAAAGTTTTAAAGAGTCCGTTTTTTTAACAGCAAAAACTACAGCTATGATTATGTGGTTGTTCATTGGTTCTTGGACTTTTTCATCTGTATTTTCATATTTAGGTGGTCACGAGGTATTTGAGCATTTCTTTACATCAATAAATATAACTACTTGGCAATTTTTAATAATTACACAAATAATAATTTTTCTTTTAGGATGGCCTTTGGAATGGACTGAAATTTTAATTATTTTTGTTCCAATATTTTTACCATTATTAGAAGTATTTGATGTTAACCCATATTTCTTTGCAATGCTGATTGCTCTGAATTTACAAACATCTTTTTTAACACCACCCATGGCAATGTCCGCTTATTATCTAAAAGGTGTTCAAAAAAATAATGTTGAATTAATGCAGATATTTGCAGGCATAATGCCATTTTTAGGCATCGTGATTTTTGCAATGTTTTTAATGTACATGTTCCCAGGAATTGCATTATGGTTACCTGATACATTATTTGCAGATTAAACAAAAAAAATGACAGATATATTTTTGTTAAAAGTTGAAGAGATAGTATCTAAGATAAAAGATGCTCAGCTTACATCGGTTGAAGTTTGTCAAAAATATATAGAAAGAATAATTAAGTTTGAAAAAGAGGTAAAAGCCTGGGCACACTTTGATAAAAAACTTTTGTTAGAAAAAGCAAAAGAAGCAGATGAATATAGGAGATCTGGAAAACCAACAGGTCCACTGCATGGAATTCCAATAGCTCTTAAAGATATTATAGGTACAGTTGACATGCCGACTGAATGCGGAACACCAATTAGAAAAGGTAAATCTTATTCTCAAAATGCTGAAATAGTAGATTTACTTTTATCTGCAGGAGCAATTGTAATGGGTAAAACAGCAACCTCAGAGCTTGCCTATTTAGGCCCATCAAAAACTAAAAATCCTCATGATCAAGCAAGAACCCCAGGAGGTTCATCTAGTGGTTCAGCAGCATCTGTTGGATCTTTTATGGCACCGCTATCAATTGGTTCTCAAACGGGGGGATCAGTAATAAGACCAGCATCTTATTGTGGAGTTGTTGGATATAAACCAACATATGGATTAATTTCTCGTAATGGTGTTTTAAAAACTTCTGAAAAATTAGATCACATAGGAGTATTTGGTAGATCGGTAGAAGATGTTGCTTTATTAGCCAAGGTTTTGATTAGAAAAGATAATTATGATTTAGCAACAGTACATTATTCAACAGAGGATATGTTAAATGAAACAAAAAAAGGACCTTTGTTTGAACCTAAATTCATTTTTTATAAAACTGATCATTGGAAAATAATTGATAAAAAATCTAGAGATGCTTTTGAATATTTTATTAAATCATTTAAAAAAAATATTGAAATTTTTGATACCCCTTCATACTTCAAAGATATTCATAAATATCATCAAATAATTCATGAAACTGATTTAGCTAATAATTTTGGTATCTATTACAAAAAATATAAAAAGAAATTATCTAAATTTATGCAAGATGCTATCATAAAAGGTAACAAGCATTCAGCCAAAGATTATGCAGAAGCCATAGATTTCATGAAGAGAAGTTATGATTCATATGAAGAAGTATTTGAAGATTACCATGGTGTTTTGACACCTTCTAGCCCGGGTGTTGCCCCAAAAGGTTTAAAAAGCACAGGTACTGCAGAATTTAATAAAGTTTGGTCATATCTTGGAACTCCCTGCATTTCACTTCCTCTTTTACAGGGTGAAAATAACATGCCTTTAGGCGTTCAATTAATTGGTGCTCGTTATGATGACCATAGATTTTTAGGTGTTGCCAATTGGCTAGAAAAGGAATGTAATAAATAAAATGAAAATATTTACAACTTTACTTGGGTCAATACTCGCAGCCTCTTTTTTAATTGGTTTAGCAACTACCTTAACAAGATCATCAATGATAGGTTTTTTTGATGTATTGCCGGTTTATATTTTAATGGCTATTGCAATTTTTATGATGGTCTATGAAGCCTTCTTTGATAAAAAAAAATAGTTTTTAATTAAAAAAAGTTGCCCAATAAAAAGAATAATTTTCTAGCTTTTTCACTTTTATTTATCCAGCCAATTTTTATGGCATCTAATTTAGTAGTTGCTAGGGGTGGAGTTGAGTTTGTTCCTCCTATTGCATTAGCATTTTGGAGATGGACAGTAGTATTTATAATTCTATTACCATTTATATATTTTTCTTTAAAAAAAAATTCTAAAATCATTAAAAACGAATATAAGAAATTATTTTTTCTAGGAGCAATGGGATGTGGCGTCTGTGGAGCATTTCCATTTTTAGCTGGTCAAACCACTACAGTCGCTAATATGGGAATTATTTATACATCTTCACCTATATTTATAATCTTAA
Organism: Pelagibacterales bacterium SAG-MED48; assembly: GCA_014653375.1. Taxonomy (GTDB): domain Bacteria; phylum Pseudomonadota; class Alphaproteobacteria; order Pelagibacterales; family Pelagibacteraceae; genus Pelagibacter. The sequence continues at coordinate 15,035 of JACWEP010000004.1, forward strand.
TTTCAAGTATTTTTTTTAGAGAAAAAATTAATTTTATCAAAATAATTGGTTTGACTTCTTGTCTAATAGGAGTGTTTTCAATTATTATAAAGGGTGATTTAAATCTATTAATTAGTTTAAAATTTACAATTGGTGATTTATGGATGTTGGCATCAGCGATTGGCTGGGCCCTGTACTCTATATATTTATTTTATTGGAAAACTAAACTCCCAATAATTCAAAGATTTGCTTTGATTGCTTTTTTTGGAGCAGTAAGTTTGTTTCCTTTTTATATTATTGAAGAATTTATGTTTCAAAAAACTACGTTTTCGTCAGAATTTTTTTCATGGGTAATTTTTGCAGCTGTATCTCCAGGTATTATTGCATTTCTTCTCTATGCTAAAACTCAAGAAAAACTTGGTGCTTCTTTAACGGGCTTTACTCTATATATATTTACAGTTTACGCCGCAATTTATGGGTTTTTGTTATTTGATGAGAAATTAGAAATTTATCATTACATTGGAACAATATTAGTATTTTTTGGCGTATATTTAGCTAAAAAAAAATGAAAATAAAACGTAGGAATTTTTTTTTGGAAATTATTATTGGAATATTAGTCGTTTATACTTCAGTATTAATTATATTATTTATATTTCAGCGAAATTTAATGTATCACCCTCAAGAAAACAATTATTTTGGTGATAAATTAGAAGTAAAAGTTCAAAAAGTTCAAATCAAAACATCTGATAATCTAAATCTATTAGGTTGGTTCCATAAGAAAGATCTAAAAAAATTTAAAACAATTGTTTATTTTCATGGAAATGCAGGAAATCTTGAAAATAGAATTCATAAATTAAATCATTTTAAAGAAATGGATGTAAATTTTTTAATTATTTCTTGGAGGGGTTTTAGTGGAAACTCTGGTAAACCCTCTGAACAAGGGCTCTATAAAGATGGCAAAAGTGCAATTGATTGGTTAAAAAAAATGGGCTTAGTTGAGAAAGATATTATTCTTTATGGAGAGTCGCTTGGTACAGGTATTGCAACAGAGATATCTCAAAATAATAATTTTGCGGGGTTAGTGCTTGAAACACCTTTTACGTCAATGATAGAAGCTGCAAAAAATTTTTATCCATATATTCCTGTATCATTGTTGCTCAAGGATAAATACGACAATCATAATAAGATTAAGAATATTAATATACCAGTGTTGGTTATGCATGGTGAGGTTGATCAGATCGTTCCTTTTTGGATGGGTCAAAAAATTTACGAAATGGCTAATCAACCTAAGTATTCTTATTTTACAAAATCTGACGATCATATGATGGTATATGATGAAAAGCTTGTATTGGCGTTGAAGAAATTCATTGAAAGTTTAAATTAAGCCACATTCTAAACAAATATAGTACAAAGTTTTTTAGGATTAATTAGAGGTGAAAAAAATACTTCTTTTAATTATTATATTGTTATCCTTTGAAAATTTTGTATTTGCTCAAGATAATAAGTCTTTGGTTGATAATTTATTTCACATTGATCAAATGAATTCACATAATAAAAATTTTGCTCTCTATTTTAAGACAAGAGATAAAGCAATCTTAGCAAGAGGTGAAAATAGTAATTATATTAATGATTTTCCAAAAGATCTTTATATATATAACTATAAAACAAAAAACTCTTCTCCTTTAATTTCTTATGAATGGTTTCCAACTAGAGCAAAATATTTTCTTGAAGAATATGACTTTCCAGTTTTTCCTGATGACTTTGCTTATTATCTTTTAAGGGATAATAAAACATTAGTTATGATAAGTGCTGTTAAAAGTTTAAATGCTAACTTTAAATTTGATATTGATAAAAAAAAATTAGAACTTTATCCAAAAAATGGAAAATTTGATTTTATAATCTCTTCAATAGCTAAAAATTGTGGGCATGATGCTTTTAAAGAGAATTATAAATGTACTTTCTATAAGCCTTTAATATCAAGCACTTTAATCAATTAATTTGGGTAAAAGCTTCAGCAAATTTTTTTGCTTCAAAAATTTGAAGATCATCTTCTTTTTCTCCTAAACCTAAAGCAATGATTGGAAGTTTATATTTTTTAGCAACAGCTAAGAGAATTCCTCCTTTAGCTGTTCCATCTAGTTTTGTCATTACAAGACCAGTAATTGGGATTATTTTATTAAATTCCTCAACTTGATTAATTACATTTTGACCCGAAGTAGCATCTAAAACCAATATAACATCATGAGGTGCTTCAGGATCTATTTTTTTTGTTACATTTGCAATTTTTTTATATTCTTCCATTAAATTTTTCTTATTTTGTAATCTTCCAGCAGTATCAATTAAAACTTGATTAAAGTTATTATTAATTGCTTCCTCAATTGCCTTATAAGCAACTGATGCAGGATCTGCACCTTGTGAAGATTTTGTTATATCAACTTCAACTTTATTTGCCCAATTTTCTAATTGTTCAATAGCTGCTGCTCGAAAAGTATCTGATGCAGCAAGCATAACTTTATTACCATTTGCTTTTAATATTTTACTAATTTTTCCAATAGTAGTTGTTTTTCCAACACCATTAACACCTGAAACTAAAGTAGCATTAATTTTATCTTTCTTTTTAAAGAAATTATCATTTTCAAGTGGCTTCATTAGAGAAACTATATATTCTTTTAAAATAGTATTTATTTCTTCAGCAATATCTTTCTTTGGATCGATTTTACTGTCAGAAATTATTTCTTTAATTTCAGCTGCAGCAATAATTCCAACATCAGACTGGATTAGGTATTCCTCAATTTTATCTAAAGTTTTGTCATCAATTTCTTTTTTTATAACTATATCTCTTAAACCTGATGTAAAAGCAGATGCACTCTTTTTAAATCCAGATTTAAATTTATCGAAAATTCCCATTAAATATTAATCTCAATATTTTTGACATCTGAGACAGGCCCTTTCATATGGACACTATTATTTTCATCAATTGATATTGATAGCTTGCCTAGTGCAAACTCAATATCAGTTTTTTTATCAGTTAATCCATTAATATTTCCAGCTACAGCAGTAGCACATGCTGCTGTTCCACAAGCTTTTGTTAGTCCAGCTCCTCTCTCCCATACCTTAACTTTAATTAAGTTTTTATTAATAACTTTTGCAAGAGTAACATTACATTTCTCAGGAAAATATTTATGATTTTCTATTTCAGGGCCAATTTTTTCTAAATCATAATCTTCAATATTCTCAACAAAAAATATAACATGAGGATTCCCAACGTTCACTGAAGTCCCACCAATATGCTCAACTCCATTTTTGTTAATAATTGGAATATTCAAGTTTTTTGTATCTAACTCTTTATTTAAGGGAATTTTACTCCATTCAGTTTTAGCAACACCAATTTCTGTTTCCACTAAATTACCATCTAAAATTTTTGACTTTAAAGATCCGGAAGATGTCCAAAGTATAATTTCTTTATCATTGTTTTCTTTTGATAGTAAATCAGCAACGCATCTTGTTCCATTTCCACAGGCACCCGAAATACTACCATCTGAATTATAAAATTCTAAGGCTGCATCTTTCTTTTCAATTTTTTGAATTAAAATTAACTGATCACATCCAATAAAATTTCGGTCACATATCTTAACAATCTGGTCTTTTTTTAGATTAAAATTTTGACTTCTCTGGTCAATGATTACAAAATCATTTCCCAAACCATCCATTTTAAAAGCTTTAATATACATATATAGATATTTAACTTATTTATTGACTTTTTGAACCTCTATTATAGGTTGTCCTCGTTTCCGCAAAAACATTAACTTTGCGGTGTCTTTGGAAACAAAGAGATCGACACTAGTCAGCGAGGCTTCGCCCACTAGTGCGATTACTGCTGTGTGTAATAATTATGTTTGAAAATTTAACAAATAAATTCGAAGAAATTTTTTCTTCTTTAAAAAAAGCTCCTTCACTTGATGAAACTCAAGTGGATGAGGGTTTAAGAGGAATTAGACAAGCTTTATTAGAAGCCGATGTCTCCCTGGATGTTGCTAAAGATTTTATTGAAAAAGTTAAACCAAAGGTTCTAGGTCAAGAAATTATCCGATCAACTTCTCCTGGAGATATGGTTGTAAAAATTGTCTATGATGAATTAGTTAATTTATTAGGTGAAACTAATAATGAGATAAATCTTAGTGCTGTACCACCAGTTCCAATGATGCTTGTAGGGCTTCAAGGTTCAGGAAAAACTACGACAACTGCAAAATTAGCCAAGTATTTAGAAACCAATAAAAAGAAAAAAGTAATGATGGTTAGTCTTGATATTTATAGACCAGCTGCTCAGGAACAACTTCGGTCTCTTGGAGAACAAAATAATATATTAACGCTTCCTATAATAGAGGGTCAACAACCAACAGATATTTGCCAAAGAGCAATTAGTGCAGCAAATCTTAATGGAGCAGAAATTATTTTATTTGATACTGCTGGAAGAACTCAAATTGATTTACAAATGATGAGTGAAATTAAGCAAATTGAAAGCGTAATCAATCCTACTGAAACATTTTTAGTAGCAGACTCATTAACAGGGCAAGTTGCAGCATCAGTTGCAAAAGAATTTAAAAATACTGTAAATCTTTCTGGAATCATTTTAACTAGAGCAGATGGTGATGCTAGAGGTGGGGCAGCAGTTAGTATGAAATATATTTCAAATGTTCCAATTAAATTTTTAGGGGTTGGTGAAAAAGTTGATAACCTTGAGGTATTTCACCCAGATAGAATAGCAAACAGAATTCTTGGAATGGGAGACATTGTTTCTTTGGTAGAAAAAGCTGCACAAGATTTAGGTGAAGATAATATTAAAAAAGCAGAAGAGAATTTAAAAAAAGGGCAATTCTCTATGCAGGATTATTTAACGCAGTTGAGACAAATGAAAAAAATGGGTGGTATTGAGGGCATAATGTCTTTTATGCCAGGAGTTTCAAAAATGAAATCTCAAATGGACTCAGCTGGAATTGATGAAAGTATCATCACTAAAAATGAAGCTATCATTTTGTCAATGACCAAAAGAGAAAGAGAGAACCCGAAACTTATTGATGGTTCTAGAAAAAAAAGAATTGCTAATGGCTCTGGCACAGATCCAGCCACTATCAATAAATTGCTTAAGCAATTTAAAATGATGTCTGAAATGATGAAGAAGATGTCAAAAGGAAATCTGAAAGGTATGTCTGATAAAGGAATACCGCCAGAGCTATTTAATCAATTAAAATAATAAAAAGGAGAACGAATGTTAAAGCTAAGATTATCAAGAGGTGGAACAAAGAAACGTCCTGTTTACAAAGTTGTTGTAGCAGATAGCCGTTTTGCAAGAGATGGTAGATTTATTGAGAAAGTGGGATTTTTTAACCCTCTTTTACCTAAAGATAAAAAAGAAAGAGTTGGTCTTGAGGCCGAGAGAATTAAGTATTGGTTAGGTCAAGGTGCTCAACCAACAAGTAGGGTTGCAAGAATTTTAGGAGAAAATGAATTAATGCCAATGCCTGCAAATGGAAATAATCCCCAAAAAGCTGTCCCTAAAAAAGAAAGAAAAAAAGGAGGTGAAGAAGCTCCAGCAGCAGCTCCTAAAGCAGCAGAAGCGGCACCAGCAGCACCAGCAGCAGAAGCTCCTAAAGAAGAAGCTCCAGCGGCAGAAGCGGCACCAGCAGCAGAAGCTCCTAAAGCAGCAGAAGCTCCTAAAGAAGAAGCTCCAGCAGCAGAAGCTCCTAAAGAAGAAGCTCCAGCAGCAGAAGCTCCTAAAGAAGAACAAAAATAATTTAAAAATTATTTATGTGGCAAGCTCAAGTGTTTACACTTTATCCCGAAGTTTTTCCTGGACCTTTATCTAAAGGTTTGTATGGAAAAGCTTTATCCAAAGAGTTATGGAATTTAAAGGTTGTAAACATTAGAGATGCAGCTGAGGATAAACATAAAACAGTTGATGATACTCCTTATGGTGGCGGTTCAGGAATGTTATTAAAAGCAGATACTTTAGCAAAATCTTTAGATAAAAATAAAATAGAGGGTGATAGAATTATTTATTTATCTCCTAAAGGCAAAAAATTTGATCAATTGTATGCTCAAGAATTATCAAAAGAAAAATCTGTATCTTTTATTTGTGGTCATTTTGAAGGAGTTGATGAAAGAGTTTTATCTACAAGAAACATAGAAGAAGTTAGCATTGGAGATTATGTTTTATCAGGTGGAGAAACAGCAGCATTTGTTGTTATAGATAGTATTTTAAGACTTCTTCCGGGAGTTCTAGGTAATGAAAATTCAAAAATGGACGAAAGTTTTGAAAATGGTCTTTTGGAGTATCCACAGTATACAAAACCTCAAATTTGGGAGGAAAAAGCTGTTCCAGACGTCTTATTATCAGGGGATCACAACAAAATTAAAGACTGGCGTTTATCTCAATCTGAGGCTATAACACGCGTCCGAAGACCAGATTTATGGCAAAAATATAAGAAAAATTAATTTGATAAATATAAACATGAAAACAATTGAAGAAATAAACTTACATAACGTAAAAAAAATACTTGCAGAGAAAAAAATCCCAGAATTTTATCCTGGTGATGTGGTTAAAGTTGGAGTTAGAATTACTGAAGGTAAAAAAGAAAGAATTCAATATTTTGAAGGTGTTTGTATTGCAAAAAAAAGTAGGGATTTAAACTCATCTTTTACTGTAAGAAAAATTTCTTTTGGTGAAGGTGTTGAAAGAACTTTTCCCCTGTATGGAACGTTAATTGATTCAATTAAAGTAATTAGATCAGGTAAAGTTAGAAGAGCAAAATTATATTACCTAAGAGATAGAACTGGTAAATCAGCAAGAATTGCAGAAAAGATAAGAAAAAAAATTGGTATAGATGTTGATGTTAAACCTGAAACTGTTACAGAGGAAAATGTAGCACCAGTAGCAGAGGCTCCTAAAGAAGAAGCTCCAGCAGTAGAAGCGGCACCAACAACAGAAGCTCCGGTAACTGAAGCACCAAAAGACGAACAAAAATCAGAAGGTTCTTCAGAAAAAAAATAATTTTTTTTCAATGTCCACAACTCTTTACGATAAAATTTGGAATGATCATCTAGTTGATCAACAAGATGATGGAACAGCGTTACTTTTTGTTGATAGACATTTAGTTCATGAAGTAACTAGTCCACAAGCTTTTGAGGGTTTAAGAAATTCAAATAGAAAAGTAAGACATCCTAATTTAACTTTAGCGGTTGCTGATCACAATGTTCCTACAACTGATAGAACTAAAGGAATAGCTGATCAAGAGTCAAAAATACAAGTAGACACCTTAGAGGCTAACTGTAAAGAATTTGGTGTTCAACTTTTTGGAATGGATGATAAGAGACAAGGAATTGTTCACATAATTGGACCAGAACAAGGCTTTACTCAACCTGGAACAGTAATTGTATGTGGAGATAGTCATACAGCAACACACGGTGCATTTGGTTCATTAGCATTTGGAATTGGTACATCAGAAGTAGAGCATGTTTTGGCAACACAAACGTTAGTTCAGAAAAAAGCAAAAAATTTTAGAATAAATGTTAATGGTCAACTTCCTCTTGGAGTTACATCTAAAGATGTAATACTTCAAATTATAGGAAAAATTGGTACAGCAGGAGGAACAGGTTCTGTTATAGAATATGCAGGTGATTTAATCAGATCTTTAAGTGTTGAACAAAGAATGACAATTTGCAACATGACAATTGAAGGTGGGGCAAGAGCAGGATTAATTGCACCAGATGAAAAAATATTTAATTATTTAAAAGGAAAACCAATGTCACCTAAGGGAGATAATTGGGAAAAAGCTTTAAACTATTGGAACAGTCTCAAAACAGATGATGATGCAAGTTTTGATCAAGAGCTTAATTTAAATGCTGGTGAAATTTTACCAATGATTACTTGGGGAACATCTCCGCAAGATGTAATTACAATTGATGAAAAAGTACCAAATCCACAAAGTGAAAGTGATGAAGATAAAAAAAATTCAATCGAAAGAGCTCTAAAATATATGGGTTTAAAGCCAGATATGGCTGCAAAGGACATTAAAATTGACAAGGTGTTTATTGGAAGCTGTACTAATGGCAGAATAGAAGACTTAAGAGAAGCAGCCAAAATTTTAAAAGATAAGAAAATATCATCACATGTAAGTGCTATGGTAGTTCCAGGTTCAGGATTGGTAAAAGAGCAAGCAGAGCAAGAAGGATTAGATCAAATATTTGTAAACTCTGGTTTTGAATGGAGAGAACCAGGTTGTTCAATGTGTTTAGCAATGAATGCAGATAAATTAAAACCAGAAGAAAGATGTGCTTCTACATCAAATAGAAATTTTGAAGGTCGACAGGGTAGAGGTGGAAGAACACACTTGGTAAGTCCTGGAATGGCAGCTGCGGCAGCAATATCTGGAACCTTAGACGATGTTAGAAAGTATCAAAATTAAATGCAAAAATTTAATAAATTAAATAGTGTCCCAGCATATCTACCAATAGTTAACATTGATACCGATATGATTATTCCAAAGCAATTTTTGAAAACTATTAAAAGAACAGGTCTAGGAAAAAATTTATTTTTTGAAATGAGATACGATGAACAAGGTAAAGAAGTCAATGATTTTACATTAAATCAAAGCCCTTTTAATAATTCAAAAATTTTAATTGCTGGTAAAAATTTTGGATGTGGATCTTCAAGAGAACATGCGCCATGGGCACTTCTAGATTTTGGAATAACTTGTGTAATTAGTTCAAGTTATGCTGATATTTTTTATAGTAACTGTTTTAAGAATGGAATTTTACCTATAATTCTTGAAGAAGAAAAAATTAAAGAATTATCAGAGTATGCTAATAGAAAAGAAGAAATATCTGTAGATTTAGAGGAAGAAAAAATTATTTATGGAAATAATGAAATTACATTCCAAGTAGATCCATTTAAGAAAAAATGTCTACTCGAGGGACTTGACGATATTGCTTTGTCTCTTAAAAAAACTGATAAAATTGAAAATTTTGAAAAAGATTTGATAAATAAAAAACCCTGGATTTTTAATGATTAAAGTAAAAAAAAGAAAAATACTTTTATTACCTGGGGATGGTATAGGCCCAGAAGTTATAGGTGAGGTTAAAAAAATTATTAAGTGGTTTAATGACAATAAATCATTGGATTTTGAAATAGAGGAAGGTCTTGCAGGGGGTTGTTCATATGACAAACACGGAACACCGATCACAGATGAAGTATTCTATAAAGCTCTAGAATGCGAAGTCGTTATGCTTGGTGCTGTTGGTGGACCTAAATGGGATAACTTAGAATTTTCTAAGAAACCTGAAAGAGCACTTTTAAAACTTAGAAAAGAACTTAAATTATTTGCAAATTTAAGACCTGCCATATGTTTTGAACAATTAGTAGACGCATCAACACTAAAGCCAGAAATAGTATCAGGCTTAGATATTATGATAGTAAGAGAATTAACAGGTGGAATTTATTTCGGTGAACCAAGAGGAATTAAACCAATTGAAAATGGTGAAAGAAAAGGAATTAACACCCATACTTATACAACTAGTGAAATAACTAGAGTTGCTAGGATAGCTTTTGATTTAGCAAAAAAACGATCAAACAAAGTAACTTCATGTGAAAAATCAAATGTAATGGAGGCCGGACAGCTTTGGAAAGAAGAAGTTCAAGAGCTTCATGATAAAGAATACAAAGACGTGGAACTAAGCCACATGCTTGCAGATAACTGTGCTATGCAGCTTTTAAGAAACCCAAAACAGTTTGATGTAATAGTAACTGATAATTTATTTGGTGATATGCTTTCAGATCAAGCTTCAATGCTAACAGGATCTTTAGGACTTCTTCCATCTGCATCCTTAGGGGCAAAAAATAAAGATGGTGAGATGAGAGCGATGTACGAGCCTATTCATGGATCTGCACCAGATATTGCAGGAAAAGGAATTGCTAATCCGATTGCATCAATATTAAGCTTTGCAATGGCATTAAGATATTCATTAGATCTAGATAACGAAGCTGATGCTCTAGAAAAAGCTGTTCAAGAGGTGCTTAATGATGGTCTTAGAACTAAAGATATACTATCCAAAGGGATGAAAGAGACTTCAACACCTGAAATGGGTGATGCGATAATTTCAAAATTGCAATAATTCTAGAATTATTCTAAGGTCGCGGAATGCCAAATTATACTGCACCAGTAGAAGATATGTTATTTCTCTTTGAAAAATTAAGAGACAATAAAAATTACAATGAACTAGAAAAATATAATGAAGTTAGTTCAGATTTAGTAAAAGATATTTTAGAGGAAGCTGCAAAAATAAATCAAAACCTTATATTACCATTAGCAATTGCTGGAGATGAAAATCCTGCTAAATTAGAAAATGGCGTTGTTAGAACCCCACCGGGTTATAAAGAAGCATACAGTAAATATATTGAAGATGGATGGGTTTCGTTATCTTGTGATCCAAAATATGGGGGTCAAGGTATGCCCAAAACAGTCAGTGCATTTTTTGATGAAATGTTATCTGCAACTTCACTTTCATTTAAACTTTATAGTGAATTAACTATAGGCGCCTATAATTGTATTTTACGGCATGCAACTGACGAAATGAAAGATAAGTATCTTCCAAAAATGGTTGAAGGTAAATGGAGTGGAACAATGTGCTTAACAGAGCCAGTTTGTGGAACTGATTTAGGAATGTTAAAAACAAAAGCTGTAGAACAATCTGATGGAACCCATAAGATTAGTGGACAAAAAATATTTATAACATCTGGTGATCAAGATCTTACAGAAAATATTATTCATCTTGTTATTGCAAGAGCATCAGACTCACCTCCTGGAACTAAAGGGATAAGTTTATTTCTTGTGCCTAAATTTGTAGTCAAAGATGATGGATCGATTGGTACCAGAAATGGAGTATCTACTGGTTCAGTAGAGCACAAGATGGGAATTAAAGGTTCCGCAACATGTGTATTAAATTTTGATGATGCAGTTGGGTATATGATTGGGCCAAAAAATAAAGGTCTAAGTCAAATGTTTACCATGATGAATTTAGAAAGAATAATAGTTGGAGTTCAAGGTTTAGGAATTTCTGAAATTGCGTACCAAAATTCACTTAGCTATGCCAAAGAGAGAAAACAAGGAAAAACAAATAACTCAAAATCCACAAATGGAGCTGATTTTATTATTGAACACGCTGATATTAGAAAATCACTACTAAACATGAAATCTATTATTGAAAGTGAAAGAGCTTTATGTTTTTGGCTTTCTCAACAAACAGAAGTTAGTCTAAATCATCCAGACGAAAAAATTAAACAAGAGGCTTCAGATTATGTGTCGTTAATGACACCAGTAGTAAAATCATTATTTACAGATTTAGCAATGGAAATCACTAGTGATGCAATGCAAATTCATGGAGGATATGGCTTTACAAAAGACCAGGGTATTGAACAATTGTACCGTGATAATAGAATTACCCCAATTTATGAAGGTACAAATTCAGTTCAAGCTGCAGATTTAGTTTTTAGAAAACTATCGAATAAAAACGGAAATATAATTGGTAATTTTTTAGATATGATTAAAGCTGAGTGTGAAACTAACAATGAAAAAGTAAAAAGTTTTGCTAAGGAATTAAATTATTATATAGAGATTTTATCAAAGTTCACTGATTGGATAAATGATAAAAGCAAAGAAGAAAAAGATGATGTCAGTGCTGCAGCAAACGACTATTTAAAAACACTAGGATTTGTATCTTTAGCTTATTCCTGGATTAAAATCTTAAAGGTAAGCTTTAATGATTATGATACTAATAAAGATTTCTATGATGATAAAATTAATACAGCAAAATTCTTTTTTGATAAAGTATTACCTAGAGCTGAATATCATTATAAATCAGCACTATCTGGAAGTTCAAATATAATGAACTTTAAATTCAATTAGTTATGAGCAGTTACGATACGAATTTAGATAAAAATTCAGCAAATTATGTTCCTCTTACACCGTTAACTTTTTTAGAGAGAGCCAAAGATATATATCCTAACTATGAGGCCATAGTTTATGAGGATAGAAGCTATACTTGGAGCAAAGTTTATAAAAGAGCTATAAAATTTGCTAGTGCACTAGAAAAAATTGGTATCAAAAAAGGAGATACAGTTTCGTTTTTAGCTTTTAATACACCAGAAATTTTTGAAGCTCATTACTCAGTTCCAATGACGGGTGGTGTTTTAAATACGATAAACATCAGATTGGATGCTAATACAATTGCATATATTTTAGAACATAGCGAAGCAAAAGTTCTTGTTGTAGATAGACAATTGCACACTGAAGTAAAAAAGGCTTTAAAAATTTTAGATAAAAAAATTATTGTTATCGACATAAATGATAAACATGCAGATCAGTCAAAATTAGAAAAAATTGGTGATCTAGAATATGAAAGTTTTTTAAATACAGGTGATGAAAATTATATTTATAAAATGCCTAATGATGAATGGCAGGCAATATCATTAAGTTATACGTCAGGTACTACTGGGAATCCAAAAGGAGTTGTTTACCATCATAGAGGCTCATATTTAATGTCAACGGGTAGTGCAGTTGCATGGAATATGCCAAATAGACTAAATTTTCTAACAATTGTACCCATGTTTCATTGTAATGGATGGTGCTATCCATGGACTATTGCAATGTTAAATGGAAGAACTATTTGTCTGAGAAATATTGATGTCAAAAAGATTTTTGAATTAATTGATAAATATAATGTAACTCACTTTGGTGGAGCACCAATTATATTAAATATGATTACAGGAGCACCAGAGAGTGATCGAAAAGAATTAAAACAAAAAGTTCATGTATTAACAGCAGGAGCTCCTCCACCAAGTATAATTTTTAAAAAAATGAAAAATCTTGGTTTTGAGGTGATGCATGTTTATGGTTTAACAGAAACTTATGGTCATGTTACTCAATGTGCATGGAATGATGAATGGAATGAATTTGATGAAGATAAACAGAATGAAATTAAAGCAAGACAAGGTGTAAGATATCCTAACACTGAAGGTGTGACGGTTATGGACCCCGAAACAATGAAGGAAGTTCCTTATGATGGTAAAACTATCGGTGAAATAATGATAAGAGGCAATGTTGTAATGAAAGGATATTTTAAAGATAAAGGTGCAACTGACAAGGCCATGGCGGGTGGCTGGTTTCATTCAGGAGATTTAGCAGTTATGCATCCAGACGGATATGTCAAAATACAAGATAGATCTAAAGATATAATTATTTCAGGAGGCGAAAACATATCATCAATAGAAATAGAGAATACTCTTTCTAAACATCCTTCAGTCTCTATTGCTGCAGTAGTAGCTAAACCAGATGAAAAATGGGGAGAAGTACCTTGTGCTTTTATTGAAATGGTTAGCGATAAGCCCACTACTGAAAAAGAGCTAATTGATTTTTGTAAGGAAACGTTAGCTGGTTTTAAAGTTCCAAAACAAGTAATTTTTTGTGAGTTGCCAAAAACATCTACAGGAAAAATTCAAAAATTTGAATTAAGAAAACAATTCTAGGTAATTACTTGATATTTCAGATAGAAAATAAAAATGTTCATGCATCAGATTCTGGGCAAGGTATTGATAGCAAGAAGGATACTATAATATTTCTTCATGGAAGTGGTCTTTCACATGTTGTCTGGTCTTTAGCTGAACAATTTTTTTCAAATAAAAATTTTAATGTTTTATCACTTGATTTACCTGGTCATGGTAATTCAGATGGCCCTTGTTTGGATACAATTGAAAAAATTGCTGATTGGCTAGAAAGTGTACTAGTAGAACTAGATTTAAAAACGGTAACACTTATTGGCCACTCTCAAGGGTGTTTAGAAATATTAGAGTATGCTCATAAATACAAAAATAGGCTTAAAAAGTTAGTTTTTATCGGAGGGTCATATCGGATGCCAGTTAATCAAGATCTTATAGATCTTGCAAAAAATGGCGATTCTGATGCTGTTAAACTAATGATGAAATGGGGATTTAAAGACCCAAAAAGATTCATAGGAGGTAATCCAGTTGAAAAAATTATCCAATCTCCAAGAGATATAAGTGAAATATTAGCGGTCGATCTCGTTGCATGCAATAATTACGTCAACGGTTCAAATGCAGCAAAGGAATTAGATTGTCCGACGATGTTTGTTTTGGGATCAGACGACAAGATGTGTAATTTAGAATTTGGAAAAAAATTTGCAAATTTGGTTAATAATTCAATCACTCATGTGATAGATGATTGTGGGCATATGATTATGATTGAAAAAGCCTTTGAAATGAGAGAGAAAGTCCTAGAATTTTTAAAAAAATGAAAAACTTTCCAATAGCTAAATCAAGAAGACTAAGAAGCACCCCTTATACTGATAGAATTGAAAGACAAGGAGTAAGCTCATACACCGTCTATAATCACATGCTGCTACCAGCATCATTTGTTTCAGTAGAGGCAGATTATCATCATTTAAAAGAATTTGTTCAAGTTTGGGATGTTGCAGCTGAAAGACAAGTTGAGATTTCGGGAAAACATTCTGCTAAATTAGTTCAGTTAATGACATGTAGAGATTTATCAAAATCTAAAGTTGGAAAATGTTATTATGCACCAATAATTGATGGACATGGAAATTTAGTTAATGACCCTATTATCAATAAATTAGCTGAAGATAGATGGTGGCTGTCTATTGCAGACTCTGATGTTATTTTTTTTGCAAAAGGTCTTGCTTCAGGTAATAAATTTGATGTTAAAATAAAAGAACCAAACGTAAATATTTTAGCTGTTCAAGGTCCTCTTTCAGACAAATTGATGTCAAAAGTATTTGGGGAAAAAATCTGTCAGTTAAAATTTTTCAATTTTGATTATTTTGAGTTTAGAGGTGTAAAGCATTTTATAGCCAGATCAGGCTGGTCAAAACAAGGTGGTTTTGAAATTTATGTTGAAGACTCTGAGGCAGGAAAAGATCTTTATGATTTTTTATTTGAAGCAGGTTCAGAATTTAATGTTAAACCTGGTTGTCCAAACTTAATTGAAAGAATTGAAAGTGCGCTTCTTTCTTATGGAAATGATTTTGATAATAGAGACAATCCTTTTGAGGCGAATTTTGAAAAATATACCAATTTAGATAGTGACGTAGAATTTTTAGGCAAAGAAAGATTAAAAAAAATTAGAGAAGAAGGAACAACAAGAAAATTAATGGGAGTTAAAATTGATCACGATCAAATTGATATGTATTGTGAAAAAACTCTGTTTGACGATAATAATAATATTATCGGTTTTGTAAGATCTGCCACTTATTCACCAACCTTTAAAAAGGTGATTGGTATAGCAATGATTAACAAACCTTATTGGAATTCAACTAATTCATTTAAAATTGAGATAAATGAAAAGATTCATTTAGGAACTATTTGCGAATTACCCTTCATTTAGTATAAGTTTTAACATAATCATGAATATAGCTATTGTTGGAGCCACTGGAAATGTAGGCAGAAAAATACTGGAAGTTCTTGAAAAAAAGAAGTTAGTCATTGATAATTTATATTTATTAGCTTCATCAAGAAGTGCTGGATCTAAAATTAATTTTAATAGTCAAGAACATGAAGTTTTAGCCCTCGAAACTTTTGATTTTTCTAAAGTAAAAATAACTTTTTTTGCAGCTGGAGGAAAAATTTCAGAAAATTTTGCAGAAAAAGCAGCTAAGCACTCATTAGTTATTGATAATTCAAGTTTCTATAGAATGGACCCAGATGTTCCTTTGATAGTGCCTCAGGTTAATTCAGATCACTTAAATAATATAAAAAAAAATATTATTGCTAATCCAAATTGTTCAACAGCCCAACTTGTTATTGCATTAAAGCCTTTACATGATTTATTTAAGATTAAAAGAATAGTAGTTTCAACATATCAATCAGTTTCAGGAGGAGGTAAGGCACCTATGGATGAATTGATTGAGCAGACAAAGCAAGTTTTACAAAATAATAAAGTTGAGTCTAAAAATTTTACAAAACAAATTGCATTTAATGCAATTCCTCACATAGATGTGTTTGCAGATGATGGTTACACAAAAGAAGAACTTAAAATGACAAATGAAACAAAAAAAATTTTAGATGACAAGATAGATTTAACTGCCACTTGTGTAAGATTACCTGTGCTAGTATCTCATTCTGAGTCAGTTAATATAGAATTTGAAAACCCTTTTTCATTAGAAAAAGTCAGAGATGCACTTGAAAATTTTGAAGGCTGTAAAGTAATAGATGATCGATTTGATGGAGGTTATACCACGCCTTTAGAGGCAGAAGGAAGAGATGAAACTTTTATCTCAAGAATTAGAGAAGACAAAACTATTAAAAATGGATTAAATATGTGGATTGTTTCAGATAATCTTTTACGAGGTGCAGCATTAAATGCAGTTGAGATTGCCGAGACTTTAATTAAAAATAATTTTTATGGAAAATAGAAACCCTTTATCACCACACATTCAAATTTATAGATGGCATATTTCATCTTTAGTCTCTATTTCCCATAGGATAACCGGAATAATTAATATTGTTGCAATAACTCTAATTTGTATTTGGACTGCATCATTAATTCTTGGTGATACAAACTATGATTTTATAAATTTATTTTTAACTTCAATTTTTGGAAAATTTATTGTTATTGGTTTAGTTTGGTCATTTAGTTTTCAAATATTAAGTGAAATTAGGCATTTGTTAATGGATATGGGTTATGGTTTTGAATTACAAACAACTCGTATCACAGGATTAGTTGTTATTTTTGGATCGATTTTTCTAACTATTTTAATTTATTTAATAGCCAGGAATTTTATTTAATATGAATTTAGCAACTAAAAAATGGATTTTTTTAAAAATCTCATCAATAATTTTATTACCTCTAATGATTTGGTTTATTTTTAATTTTATTGCAATTTATGATCAAAGTTACGAGGAGGTTTTAAAATTTTTTAGTAACTCAACCACTAAATTTTTATTTAGTTTGTTTATTGTATTTGCATATTTTTTTTCATTTTTAAGTATTAGTGAGGTTTTTGAAGACTATATTGGTAATGATAAAATCAAAAATGTCGCAAACAGACTATTATTTTTATCTGCTATAATAATTCCATTATTAACAATTATATCTTTATTTAATCTAAATTAATGAGTGCTTATAAAATTATAGACCATGAATATGACGTTGTAGTCCTAGGTGCTGGGGGATCAGGTCTTAGAGCTGCCGTAGGGTTAAGTGAAGCTGGATTAAAAACTGCATGTATTTCAAAAGTTTTTCCAACAAGAAGTCATACCTCTGCTGCTCAAGGTGGAATTTCAGCTGCGTTAGGTAATATGGGAGAAGATGATTGGCGATGGCACATGTACGATACAGTAAAAGGTGCTGATTGGTTAGGAGATCAAGATAGTATTGAGTATTTATGTAAAGAAGCACCTAAAGCAGTAATTGAGCTAGAAAAGTATGGTGTTCCATTTAGTCGAACAGACGAAGGAAAAATTTATCAAAGACCCTTTGGGGGAATGACAAAAAATTATGGAAATGGAATAGTTCAAAGAACTTGTGCAGCAGCTGATAGAACTGGTCATGCAATATTGCACACTCTTTATGGACAGGCTTTAAAACATAATACAGAATTTTTTATTGAATATTTTGCTTTAGATTTATTGATGAAAGACGGTGAGTGTAAAGGATTAATTGCTTGGAATTTAAATGATGGAACAATTCATAGATTTAGAGCACATACAGTTATTATAGCAACAGGTGGATATGGAAAAGTATATTATTCAGCAACATCAGCTCATACATGCACAGGTGATGGTAATGCAATGGTTTTAAGAGCTGGACTTCCATTACAAGATATGGAATTTGTTCAATTTCACCCAACAGGAATATATGGTCATGGTACTTTAATAACAGAAGGAGCTAGAGGTGAAGGTGGATACCTTACAAATTCAAAAGGTGAGAGATTTATGGAAAGATATGCTCCTAACGCAAAAGATCTAGCATCAAGAGACGTAGTAAGTAGGTCGATGTCAATTGAAATTAATGAGGGAAGAGGAGTTGGAAAAGATCAAGATCATGTTCATCTAAACTTAAGTCATTTAGATAAAGAAATAATCGAGAGTAGATTGCCAGGTATTACTGATGCAGCCAGATTATTTGCAAATGTTGATGTTACCAAAGAACCAATTCCGGTAGTGCCGACTGTTCACTATAATATGGGAGGTATTCCAACAAATTATAAAGGAGAAGTTCTAACAGTAAATGGTTCTGAAAAAACTGTTACTGGATTAATGGCAATTGGAGAGGCAGCATGCGTTTCAGTTCACGGTGCAAATAGACTTGGATCAAATTCTTTAATTGATTTAGTTGTTTTTGGAAGAGCGGCTGCAAAAAGAGCTGCCGAACTTGTTAAACCAGGAACACCTCATGAAGAAATCGGAGAGTTTGAAACTCAAAAATGTTTGGATAGGTTTGATAAACTTAGAAATGCCCAAGGTGAAAATAGCACAGCTGAGTTAAGACTTGCGATGCAAAAAACAATGCAATCAAAATGTGCTGTATTTAGAACTGAAAAAACCCTTAAAGAAGGAGTTGATGAGATTAGAAAGACATATGATGGGATGGAGTCTATTTCAGTCAAAGATAGATCTTTAGTGTTTAACACTGATTTAGTTGAAACATTAGAGTTTGATAACCTGATAAGACAAGCAGTAACTACAGTAGACTCTGCGTATCATAGAAAAGAAAGTAGAGGAGCTCATGCGAGAGACGATTATCCAAAAAGAGACGATGAAAAATTTATGCAACATACACTAGCTTGGTGTGATGGTAAAAATACTAAAATAAGTTATAGAGAAGTACACAAATCTACTTTAACTAACGAAGTACAATACTTCCCACCACAAGAAAGAGTTTATTAATGGTTCAAATAAATTTACCTAAAAATTCTGAAGTAACTAAAGGTAAATACTATCAAGATAAAACTGGTTCAAAAAATATAAGAAAAGTTAATGTCTATAGATGGGATCCTTCTACGGAGGAAAATCCAAGATTAGATACTTATGAAGTAGATATGGATAATTGTCCCTCAAAAGTTTTAGATATTTTAAATAAAATTAAAAATGAAATTGATCCAACGTTAGCTTACCGAAGATCATGCGCACATGGAGTTTGTGGATCTTGTGCTATGAATATGGGAGGAAAAAATGGCCTTGCTTGTACTACACCTCATGCAGAAATTGATGGTGATATAGATATTTATCCTTTGCCACACCTGAGGGTTAAGAGAGATTTAATTGGAGATTTAGATGGTCTTTACAAACAATATCAATCAATTGAACCATGGTTAAAAACTAATTCAAAAACAGAAACAACAGAAATTGTTCAATCTAAAGAAGATCGGGCAAAGCTAGATGGCGCATATGAATGCATAATGTGTGCTTGTTGTTCAACCTCGTGCCCAAGTTATTGGTGGAATGGTGATAAATACTTAGGTCCAGCAGTTTTGCTTCAAGCATATAGATGGATTGTTGATAGTAGAGATGATGAAAGAAAAGCTAGATTAAAGAAGGTTGCTGATGAATTAAAACTTTATAGATGTCATACTATCCTCAACTGTACAAGTGCTTGTCCAAAAGGCTTGAATCCAGCAAAAGCAATTGCAGAAATTAAAAAAATGATTGCTGTAGCCAATGTTTAAATAGACTAACAAGTATTTTTGATTTAAAAGACCGTATTCATGAGATTAATAGAACACTTTGTAGGTGGAAAAATTATTCCTGGTTCATCAGATAAAAAAGGTAAAGTCTATAACCCAGCAACTGGAGAACAAGAGTCTGAAGTAAGACTTGCTTCAAAATCAGATCTAGATCAAGCAGTTGAAGTTGCAAAAAAAGCTTTTGAAATATGGTCATTAAAACCACCCCTTCAAAGAGCAAGAGTAATGTTTAAATTTAAAGAATTAATCGAAAAGAATTCTGATGAACTTACAAAATTGATAGTTTCTGAACATGGTAAAGTATATGAAGATGCTCAAGGTTCATTAACAAGAGGACTAGAGGTCGTAGAGTTTGCGTGTGGAATTCCTCATTTATTAAAGGGTGAATTTTCAGAAAATGTTGGAACAAATGTGGATAGCTGGTCAATGAGACAGCCACTAGGTGTTGTGGCTGGAATAACACCTTTTAACTTTCCAGCAATGGTCCCAATGTGGATGTTCCCACTTGCTATAGCATGTGGAAATACATTCATACTTAAACCATCAGAAAAAGATCCTTCATGTGCTATTAAGTTAGCAGAACTCTTAAAAGAAGCAGGACTTCCAGATGGTGTGTTTAATGTTGTTAATGGTGATAAAGAGTCTGTTGATGCGATTTTAGAGAATAAAGATATTAAAGCAGTAAGTTTTGTAGGATCAACACCTATCGCAAAATATATTTACGAAAATTCAGCTAAAAATGAAAAAAGAGTTCAAGCTTTAGGTGGAGCTAAAAATCACTTAGTAGTTATGCCTGACTGCGATTTAGATGGTGCTGTCAATGGTTTAATGGGAGCGGCATATGGTTCTGCTGGTGAAAGATGTATGGCTCAATCAGTTGCTGTTGCTGTTGGAGATATAGGTGATGAATTAGTATCAAGATTATCAAAAAAAGCTGAAGCTTTAAAAGTTGGCCCCGGTATGGATAAAACATCTGAAATGGGACCTTTAATTACCAAAGAACATCTAGAAAAAGTCAAAAGCTATGTTGATTTGGGTGTTGAGGAGGGAGCAAAGCTAGTTGTAGATGGAAGAAACTTAAAGCTTCAAGGTTATGAAGATGGTTTTTATATTGGAGGATGTTTATTTGATCAAGTTAATAAGGATATGAGAATTTATAAAGAGGAAATATTCGGCCCAGTATTATCAGTTGTGAGAGTAAAAACTTTTGAGGAAGCTGTAAAACTAATTAATGATCATGAGTATGGAAACGGAGTAAGTATTTATACCAGAGATGGAGATGCAGGCAGAACTTTTGCAAGTAAGATTCAAGTAGGTATGGTTGGTATTAATGTTCCAATCCCAGTTCCAATGGCGTTTCATAGTTTTGGAGGATGGAAAAGGTCTTTATTTGGAGATAGTGCAATGCATGGTATGGAAGGAATTAAATTTTATACTAAATTAAAAACAGTAACCTCAAGATGGCCATCAGGTATCCGTTCAAATGCGGAATTTGTAATGCCAACAATGAAATAAGGAAAAAAATGAGTAAAATATCTTTAATCGGTGCAGGCCAAATAGGTGGAACTTTAGCACATTTAATTGGAACAAAAGAATTGGTAAATGAGGTAGTTTTGTTTGATGTAGCAAGTGGAATTGCTAAAGGAAAAGCCCTTGATATTGCCCAATCTTCTTCTGTAGATGGCTTCAATGTAAAATTTTCAGGTACTGATGACTATAAAGATATTAAAGATTCTGATGTAATTATTATTACAGCTGGAGTTCCAAGAAAACCAGGCATGAGCAGAGATGATCTATTAGGGATAAATTTAAAGATTATAAAACAAGTCGCTGAAGGAATTAAACAAAATGCTCCTAATGCTTTTGTTATATGTATTACTAATCCATTAGATGTAATGGTTATGGCTTTTCAAAAATTTTCAGGTTTACCAGCCAACAAAGTTGTTGGAATGGCTGGAATTTTAGACAGTTCAAGATTTAAATCATTTTTATCATTAGAACTAGATGTTCCAGTAAAAGAAATAGATGCAATGGTTATGGGGGGCCATGGAGATACAATGGTGCCAATGCCAAGGTTTACAAAAGTTTCAGGAAAACCATTATTAGATTTAGTTAAAGGAGGAAAAATTTCACAAGAGAGACTAGAAGAAATAAATCAAAGAACGAGAGATGGTGGAGCTGAGATAGTCAAATACCTTGAAAAAGGCTCAGCATTTTATGCACCAGCTGCATCAGGAGTACAAATGGCAGAGGCTTACTTAAATGATGAAAAAAAATTATTACCTTGTGCTATTCAATTAAACGGAGAATACGGTGTAAGCAATGTCTATGCAGGTGTTCCTGTAATTATTGGAAAAGATGGAGTGGAAAAAATAGAACAAATTGATTTGGATGATAAAGAGAAGAAAGAATTTATGCATTCTATCGATGCAGTCAAAGCACTTTGGGAAGCAGCATCTAAAATTGATCCTGATCTTTCTAAATTATAATGAACATACACGAGCATCAAGCTAAACAAATTTTGAAAAAATATGGTGCAGTTGTGCCAGAGGGTGTGTTTGCACTTACTGTTGAAGATTTAGTTGAAAAAGCAAAATCATTAAATACAAAAAAATATGTTTTAAAAGCCCAAATCCATGCTGGTGGAAGAGGCAAAGCAGGAGGTGTAAAAATTTTAGACACTATTGAAGAATTAAGTGAGGCAGCAAAAGAGCTGATGGGAAAAACTTTAGTAACTCATCAAACAGGTCCTGAGGGTAGAGAAGTTAAAAGATTATATGTAGAAGAGTCATCAAATATAGACAAAGAATTTTACCTATCTTGCTTAGTAGATAGAGCTAGTTCAAAAATAGCCTTTATATCTAGTGATCAAGGTGGAATGGATATTGAGGAAGTAGCAAGCAATACTCCAGAAAAAATTATAACAACTAAAGTTGATATAAATAATCAAATTTCAAATCAAAATTGTGAAGAGATTATTAAGATCTTTAATTTAAAAGACAGTGCAAAAATACAAGCAAAATCGCTAATAAAATCAATTTATCAAATGTTTATAAGCACAGATGCAAATATGGTTGAAGTTAATCCATTGATTTTAACTAAAGAAGAAAAAATAATTTGTTTAGATGCAAAAGTAAATTTTGATTCTAATGCTTTATTTAGGCACCCTGAAATTGTTGAACTAAGAGATTTAAACGAAGAGAATCCAACAGAAATAGAAGCAAGCAAACATGATCTAGCTTATATTAAATTAGATGGAAGTATTGGCTGTATGGTTAATGGAGCAGGATTAGCTATGGCAACTATGGATATAATTAAATTATATGGAAAAGAGCCAGCTAATTTTTTAGATGTTGGTGGCGGAGCTTCAAAAGAAAAAGTTTCTGCTGCTCTAAAGATAATTCTATCAGATAAAAATGTTAAAGGAATTTTGGTTAATATTTTTGGTGGAATTATGAGATGTGATGTTCTTGCTCAAGGAATAGTGGATGCTGCTAAAGAAATAAATATTAGTGTTCCATTAGTTGTTAGACTTGCAGGTACAAATTTCAAAGAAGGAAAAGAAATATTAGATAATTCAGGATTAAAATTAATTTCTGCTGAAAATTTGGATGATGCAGCTAAAAAAATTGTAGAAGCAATAAAATAAAATGTCTGTATTAGTAAACAAAAATACAAAAGTAATTTGTCAGGGGTTTACGGGTGCGCAGGGTACTTTTCATTCTGAACAAGCAATAAAATATGGTACCAATTTAGTTGGCGGGGTGACACCAAAAAAAGGTGGTCAAAAACATTTAGATAGACCTGTTTTTAATAGTGTACTTGAAGCTAAAAATGAAGTTGGTGCAGATGCAACAATGATTTATGTGCCAGCAAAATTTGCAGCTGCAGCTATTATAGAAGCAATTGATGCACATGTTGAATTAATAGTATGCATCACTGAAGGCATCCCAGTTCAAGACATGCTTAAAGTAAGACAAAAATTAAATGGATCTAAAAGCAGATTAATTGGACCAAATTGCCCTGGAATAATTACACCAGATGAATGTAAAATTGGAATTATGCCAGGAAACATCCATAAAAGAGGATCAGTTGGAATTGTATCAAGATCTGGAACGCTTACTTACGAGGCGGTTGCGCAAACAACTGAGAATGGTTTAGGCCAATCAACTTGTATTGGTATCGGAGGCGATCCGATTAATGGAACAAACTTTATTGATTGTTTAGATTTATTTTTAAATGATGAAGAGACAGAATCTATTTTAATGATAGGAGAAATTGGGGGCACAGCAGAAGAGGAAGCTTCAGAATTTGTTAAAAACCACAAAATTAAAAAACCTATTGTTGGATTTATTGCTGGAATTACAGCTCCTCCAGGAAGAAGAATGGGGCATGCAGGAGCTATAATCTCAGGAGGTAAAGGTGGTGCAGAAGATAAAATTAAGAAAATGGAAGAATCTGGTATTACAGTCGCAAAATCGCCTTCAATAATTGGAAAAACTTTATTTAATAAATTGTCAAATTGAAAAATAATATTAGAGGATTATATTAAATAAATAGATGTCATCATCAAAAAATCTTGAATACGAAAAAACTTCATTTTTAAACAAATCTAATAGTGCATTTATTGAGCAAATGTATCTTAAGTTTATTAATAAGGATACAGATTTACCAGATAGCTGGAAAGATTATTTTGAAGGAATTGGAGATGAATTAAATACTATTGCAAATGAGATTAAAGGACCTTCGTGGGGGCCTAAAAAAAATAAAGTAAATATAGATGAGCTTCAAAAAAAAATTGATCGAGAAGATGTAGATTCTATTAGTAATAATTTAAGCATCAAAACAATTCATGTAAATTCATCTAGATCAAATGAAGACTCAATAAAAGCTGTCTCGATGATTAGATCTTACAGACAAAGAGGACATCTTATTGCTAAACTTGATCCATTAGAATTAATTAAATCAGACTATTTAGACGAACTTCATCCTGAGTCTTTTGGATTCAAAAAAGAAGACTATGACAAAAATATCTATTTAGGTGGAGTTATTAATAGAGAAAATTCAAATATTAGAGAAATATTGGGATTTTTAAAAAAAACTTATTGTGGACCAGTTGGATATGAATACATGCACATTTCAAACCCAACAGAAAGAAAATGGTTTAGAGATAGAATAGAAAAATCTAAAGATAATATGAATTTTACCAAAAATGGTAAGGAAGCAATTTTAAATAAATTAATTCAAGCAGAGGGTTTTGAAAAGTTCCTTCACACAAAATATGTTGGAACTAAAAGATTTGGATTAGATGGAGGTGAAAGCTTAATACCTGCACTAGAACAAATAATTAAGATTAGTGGTCAAGCTCAAGTTTTAGAAGTTAAGATTGGTATGTCTCATAGAGGAAGATTAAATGTCTTAGCTAATGTTTTGCAAAAATCTTACAAAAGAATATTTAATGAATTTGCTGGGGAATTTGGTACATCAACAGATGATATTGCGGATGATGTTAAATATCATTTAGGCGCTTCTTCTAATAGAGAATTTGATGGAAATTCAGTACATGTCAGTTTGACAGATAACCCCTCTCATTTAGAAGCAGTTAATCCAGTTGTTCTTGGTCAAACTAGAGCAAAACAATTTTTTCATAAAGATAAAGAAAGAAATAAAGTGATACCAATTTTGATTCATGGTGATGCTGCATTCGCAGGTCAAGGAGTAGTTGCTGAGTGTTTTGCAATGTCTGGATTGCCAGGCCATAATACTGGAGGTACAATCCACATAATAGTTAACAACCAGATAGGATTTACTACCAGCCCAAGATTTGCTAGATCCTCTCCCTATCCTTCTGACGTTGCAAAAATGGTTGATGCTCCAATTATTCATGCAAACGGAGATGATCCAGAAGCAGTTGTTTATGCGGCTAGAATAGCAACTGAATTTAGATTGAAGTTTAATAGAGATGTAGTTGTAGATTTAATTTGCTATAGACGGTTTGGTCACAATGAAGGAGATGAGCCGTCATTTACTCAACCTTTGATGTATGAAAAGATTAGATCACATCCTTCAACAATAAAAGTTTATGGAAAGAAACTTGTAGATGAAAATATTATTTCTAACGAAAATTTAGATAATTCGATTAAAACATTTAAAAATTTACTTGATGAACAATTCAAAAGTGCAAAAGATTATAAACCTAAAATTGCATGGTTTGAAGGCACATGGTCTGCATATAAACCTGAAAAAGGAAAAGATAAAAGAGGAGTAACTGGAGCAGATACTAATAAACTTTTAAAAATTTCAGAAAAAATTAATTCTTCATCTGATGAATTAAACTTACATAAAACAATTGTTAAAATATTAAATAATAGAAAAGAGGCTGTTAAAAATGGATTAAATATAGATTGGTCAACAGCGGAAGCGTTGGCTTTTGGATCTTTATTGGAAGAAGGTTATCCAGTAAGGTTGGTTGGACAGGACTCAGGAAGAGGAACATTTAGTCAAAGACACTCAGTATTAAGAAATCAAAAAGACAATAGTCGATATGTTCCATTAAATAATATTTCAAGTAACCAAAAACAATTTGAGGTGGTTGATAGCTTCTTATCTGAGCTTGCTGTTTTAGGATTTGAGTATGGTTATAGTTTGGTTGAACCAAATACTCTTACACTTTGGGAGGCACAGTTTGGTGATTTTGCAAACGGCGCACAAGTTGTCATCGATCAATTTATTGCATCAGGAGAAAGAAAATGGAGAAGGGCCTCTGGATTAGTAATGCTATTACCCCATGGTTATGAAGGTCAAGGACCAGAACATTCATCAGCTAGATTAGAGAGATTTTTGCAAATGTGTTCAAACGATAACATGCAAGTAATGAATTGCACAACACCTGCAAACTATTTTCATGCTCTTAGAAGACAAATGCTTAGGGATTTTAGGAAGCCACTAATTATGATGACACCAAAATCTTTGTTAAGAAACAAGTATTGTGTTTCTAAGATAGAGGACTTTAATAAAAAGAATTCGTTTCATAGAATTTTATGGGATCATGCTATAGATCCAAAATCAAAGGGTTTTATTAAGTTAAAAGAGAGCTCTAATATTAAAAAAGTTATATTATGCTCTGGTAAAGTTTATTTTGATTTATTGGAAGCTAGAGAAAAATTAAAAAAAGATGGTGTAGTATTGTTTAGAATAGAACAGCTTTATCCTTTTCCGGCAAAAACTCTTGTTAAAGAGCTTAAACCATAT
Organism: Pelagibacterales bacterium SAG-MED48; assembly: GCA_014653375.1. Lineage (GTDB taxonomy): Bacteria > Pseudomonadota > Alphaproteobacteria > Pelagibacterales > Pelagibacteraceae > Pelagibacter. The sequence continues at coordinate 42,032 of JACWEP010000004.1, forward strand.
GCAAAAAATTCAAAATTTTTTTGGTGTCAGGAAGAGCCAAAAAACATGGGTGCATGGTTTTCTGTTAGAGATTATATCCAATGGACATTGGATACTATTAAGGCTAATAATAAAGAAATTTCTTATATAGGAAGAAGCCCAGATGCATCTCCTGCTACAGGATATGCAAAAAGGCATATTTCTCAACAACAAGAAATAATTAGTAAGGTATTTGAATAATTTGAGATGAGTGAAAAAATTTTAGTCCCAGTTCTTGGAGAAAGTATTACTGAAGCAACAGTTGCAAAATGGTTAAAAAACACTGGTGATGCAGTTGAAGCAGATGAGCCAATTGTAGAGCTTGAAACAGATAAGGTTAACCTAGAAGTGCCGTCTCCAGTAAAAGGTATTTTAACAGAAATTAATTCAGAAGATGGCTCTACAGTGGAAGTAGGGGCTCTTTTAGGTTTAGTTTCGGAAAATGGAGCCGCCACATCTTCTGTAAAAGAAAAAGAAGAAGAGATAAAAAAAATAGAACCTACTTCAAAAGAAAACAACGTAATTAAATTAGATGCGTCAAAAAAAGAACCAAAAATTTTTGAGGAAAAAAATGAAGTTAAAAAAGAAACGGTGGAAGAAAAACCATTAATTTTAACAGATGAAGTTGTAGAGAAAAAAACATCAAATGAAAAATTAGAAAATACAACCCCTAAACCTAATTTAGAAAACCAAATACTCTCACCAGCTGTAAGGAAAATAGTAGCTGAGAAAAAAATAGATATTAACTCTGTAAAAGGATCTGGAAAAGATGGAAGAGTTTTAAAAGGGGATCTTATTAGTTTGATGGGGGTTAACCCACAACCGTCTGATAGAAAAGTCCAATATGGTCAAGAGGAAAGAATCAAAATGACCAGACTAAGACAGACTATTGCTAAAAGATTAAAACAGGCTCAAGAAAATGCAGCACTGTTAACTACTTTTAATGAAGTCGATATGTCAAGTATCATGAAAATGAGGAAAGAGAATCAACAAGATTTTCAAAGTCGATATGGGATAAAATTAGGCTTGATGTCTTTTTTTGTAAAAGCATGTGTGGTTGCTTTAAAAAATTACCCTGCAGTAAATGCTGAAATTGACGGAGATGAAATAATTTATAAAAATTATTATAATCTAAGTTTTGCGGTTGGAACTGATAAAGGTTTGGTGGTACCAGTTTTAAGAAATGCTGACGAATTATCATTTGCAGATATTGAAAAAAATATTAAAGATATTTCGGAAAAAGCAAGAGACGGAAAATTAACAATTGAAGATCTTCAGGGTGGAACATTTACTATAAGCAATGGTGGAGTGTATGGATCGATGTTGTCAACTCCAATATTAAATCTTCCTCAGTCTGGTGTTCTTGGAATGCACAATATTCTTGAAAGAGCTGTTGTGGTAGATGGAGAAATTAAAATTAGACCAATAATGTATTTGGCTTTGTCATATGATCATAGAATAATAGATGGCAAAGAGTCTGTTTCTTTTTTAAAAATGGTTAAAGAAAATTTAGAGGACCCTAGAAGGTTGTTTTTGGATATTTAAATGTCAGAAAAATTTCAAGCTGTTGTAATTGGTGGTGGTCCAGGTGGTTATGTTTGTGCAATCAGACTTGCTCAGCTTGGTCTCAAAACTGCTTGTATCGAATCAAGAGGGTCTCTTGGAGGAACCTGCTTGAATGTTGGATGTATACCCTCAAAAAGCTTATTAAATCTATCTGAAGAATTTCATAAAGTTCAAAATTTATCCAGCAAAGGAATTGAAGTTGGAGAAGTTAAGCTCAATCTTGAGAAAATGATGAAAAACAAGGACAAAGCGGTAACTATACTTACCAAAGGTGTTGAATTTTTATTAAAAAAAAACAAGGTTACTTATTTTAAAGGATTAGGAAGTTTGAGGTCTAAAAATGAAATTTTGATTAAAGATGATCAAAATAAAGAAATCATAATAGAGGCTGAAAAAACAGTTATTGCAACTGGTTCTGTGCCAGTATCTTTACCAGGAATTGAAATTGATGAAAAAATTATTGTTTCATCAACAGGTGCACTAAAATTAGACAAGGTTCCAAAAAAAATGGTTGTTGTGGGTGGTGGCTATATTGGATTGGAGATGGGCTCTGTTTGGTCAAGATTAGGAGCTGAAGTTCAAGTTGTTGAATTTTTAGATCATATCACACCAGGAATGGATAAAGAAATTTCTTCAGAATTTATGAAGATTTTAAAAAAACAAGGTATTAAATTTAATATGCAGAATAAAGTTGAAACTATTAAAAAATCTAATTCTGGAGCAGTTGTTTCTACAGTAGATAAAGATGGAAATAAAAATAATTTTGATTGTGATGTTGTTTTAATTTCAGTTGGTAGAAAACCAAATACAGAGGGTTTAAATTTAGAGTCCGCTGGGGTTGAATTGGATGAAAAAAAAAGAATTAAAACTGACAAAACATTTAAAACAAATGTACACAATATCTTTGCAATAGGTGATGTTATTGATGGACCTATGCTTGCACATAAAGCTGAAGATGAAGGGATCGCAGTTGCAGAAAATATTGCTGGGCAATCTGGTCATGTTAATTACGATACTATTCCTGGAGTAGTTTATACTTCACCGGAAGTTGCATCTATTGGAAAAACTGAGGAACAATTAAAACAAGCAAACACAAATTACAAAATTGGTAAATTTTCTTTTATGGCAAATTCAAGAGCAAAAGCAATTGATGATGCCGAAGGATTTGTAAAAATTTTAGCAGATGAAAAGTCAGATAAAGTATTAGGAGCTCATATAATTGGAGCGCATGCTGGTGAATTAATAGCAGAAATTGGTATAGCAATGGAATTTGGTGCAAGCTCAGAAGATATTGCAAGAACCTGTCATGCTCATCCAACTTTTTCAGAAGCTGTTAAAGAAGCAGCTTTATCAGTAGATAAAAGAGCAATACACTCTTAATATATTTTCATATTATCAAAATATGAAAGTTCCGATTCTTTTACCAAATATATTTAACCATCCTTTTACCTATGAAAGTAATCTTAATTTAAAAGTAGGTGATTATGTGGTTGTCCCTTTTGGTAAATCTAAAATTACTGGAGTTGTTTGGGATGAATTTGAAAAAAAAAATAATAGAAATTTTAAAGTAAAAAATGTTTTAAAAAAATTAGATGTTACACCGTTAAAAAAAACTACTATAAAATTTCTTAATTGGTTTTCTGAATATAATATTATTCCAAAAGGAATGTCATTAAAGCTAGTTCTGTTAAGTAGTAATGCTATAGAAAAATTATCAAAAGACACATATAAAAATTTTGATTTTACTATTAAAGATAATTCAATAAAACTCTCAGAAGAACAAAAGAAATCTTTAAAGAAGATGAATATTTCTAATCAAAAGTTTCGAGTTCATGTTCTCCAGGGAACTACTGGGTCAGGAAAAACGATGGTATACTTCGAGGCGCTAAAAGAGATTATAAACAAAGGTTTACAAGGCTTAATTCTACTTCCTGAAATAGGTTTAACAGGGCAATTTGAAAAAAAATTTTTAGAATTTTTTGGTTTTACCCCAGCTGTTTGGCACTCAGGTATTTCAAAAAAAAAGAAAGAGATAATTTGGAGCGGGTTAGCAAACGGAGAAATTAAAGTTGTTATTGGTGCAAGATCATCATTATTTTTACCTTTTAAAAAATTAGGCTTAATTATAGTTGATGAAGAGCACGATCAATCATTTAAACAAGACGAAGGTGTTACATACAATGCAAGAGACATGGCTATTTCAAGAGCCTCATTTGAAAATATTCCTATCAATTTAGTAACAGCAGTTCCATCAATTGAAACATATGAAAATGTTAAAAAAGGAAAATATACTATTTCAAGATTACGACAACGTTATCAAAATGCATCTCTACCAAAGTATGAAATAATTAATTTAAATGAAACTAAATTAGAAAAACAATCTTGGCTTTCAAAAAAGATAATTGAGAAAGTAAACTTTCATCTTGATAAAAATGATCAAGTATTATTTTTCTTGAATAGACGTGGATTTTCTCCACATGTTTTATGCAACAAATGTTTTAATAGTTTTTCGTGTCCAAACTGTTCAATTAATTTAGTTTATCATAAAAGTAAGAATAATTTATTATGTCATTATTGTGGGTTTAAAACTTCACTAAAGAGAGATTGTGTAAAAGAAGGAGATTGTGAATTTATCTTCAGTGGTCCTGGTGTTGAAAGAATATCAGAAGAAGTAAAAAAAAATTTTCCTTCAAAAAAAATTGAAATTTTTTCTAGTGATACAATGAATAAAAAAGACTCGAGTGTAAAGTTAGAAAAAATAATAAATAATGAAATTCAAATTTTGGTTGGAACACAATTAATTTCTAAAGGTTTTCATTTCCCAAGCTTAAATTGTATTGTGGTTGTAGACATAGACCTATCAACACAAGGTCACGATTTAAGAGGTGCAGAAAAAAATTTACAATTATATCATCAACTTTCAGGAAGAGCTGGAAGAACAGGTAAACCAGCAACAGTTTATTTTCAGACATATAATAAAAATACTAAAATGATTTCAGATCTTACTAATAGTAACCCAGATATTTTCTTAGATAGAGAATTAGATATTAGAAGACAAAACAAGCTACCTCCATTTCAAAGATTTATTTCATTAATTTTGACTGGTGATAATGAAAGTAAATTAGAAAAAGAAGCATTTGATTTTAAGAACTTTATTGAAAAAAAAGTGGAGGGTAGAGTTTTGGGGCCAGTTATTGCACCAATATTCAGATTAAAGAAAAAATATAGAGTTCGATTATTAATTAGGGGTCCTAAGTCACTCAAACTACAAGGCTCAATAGCAAAAATTATCCCCAGTTATAAGTTTTCTTCAGGAATAAAACTTTCAGTTGATGTTGACCCTATAAACTTCAATTAATCAGTAAAAAAGACCATTTTTTATAAATGTGCCACTTGAAGAGATAATGGTCATATGTTAATTAAAACGGAATTTTAATAAATCTTCAATTATTTATAAGGAACAAAAAATTGAGCAAAAGCAAAGGTTTTTCCGATACAGCAGCTGGACGATATTCATTAGCTCTTTATGAATTGGCATCAGAAGCAAATGTACTAAGCGATGTTGAAGATCATTCTTTATCATTTATTAATTTAATTGCGTCAAGTGAAGATTTTAAATCTTTAATAAAAAACCCTACAAATAGTAAAGATGATCAGTTTAATGCATTAAGAAAAATTTCAGAACAATACAAATTAAATGACTTATTAACAAAATTTTTAAGCTTTCTAGTTTCTAAAAGAAGATTTTTTTATGTAGATAATATTTTAAAAAGTTTTGTTGAAACATGTTCAGCTAAAAGAGGTGAGCTAAAAGCAGAATTGACTTCTGCAAAAGATCTCACTGAAGATGAAGTAAACAGTATAAAAGAAGAATTGACTGAAAATTTTAGCTCAAAAATAAAATTAAACTACAAATATGATAAAAGTTTAATTGGAGGTTTAATCGTGCAAGTTGGAAGCACAATGGTAGATACTTCCATTAAAAATAAATTACAACAAATCGAAAATAGGATGATAGAGGCATAAATGGATATAAACCCATCAGAAGTAACAAAGATATTAAAAGAGCAAATTAAAAAATTTGGTGATGAAGCCGAAGTAACTGAGGTTGGACAAGTTCTATCAGTTGGAGACGGTATTGCCAGAGTATATGGGTTAGATAATGTTCAGGCTGGAGAAATGGTAGAATTTTCTGATGGATCAAAGGGAATGGCTCTAAACTTAGAAAGTGAAAATGTTGGGGTTGTAATCTTTGGAGACGATAGAAAAATTAAAGAAGGTGATGTTGTTAAGAGAACAGGAAGTATTGTTGACACACCTGTTGGAAAAGAATTATTGGGAAGAGTTGTAGATGGCTTAGGAAATCCAATTGATGGCAAAGGTGCTTTAGACAAAGGAATAACAAGAAGCAGAGTTGAAGTAAAAGCTCCTGGAATTATTCCAAGACAATCAGTTAGCGAACCTATGCAAACAGGTTTAAAGTCAATTGATAGTCTAGTGCCAGTTGGAAGAGGACAACGTGAATTAATTATTGGAGATAGACAAACTGGAAAAACTGCAGTTGCAATTGATGCTATTATTAACCAAAAAAAAATAAATGAATCTGGAGATGAAAAACAAAAACTTTATTGTATTTATGTGGCTATAGGTCAAAAAAGATCTACTGTTAGACAAATCCAAAAAACTTTAGAAGAAGCTGGTGCAATGGAATATACAACAATTGTAGCCGCTACTGCGTCAGATGCAGCCCCACTTCAATTTTTGGCTCCATACACAGGATGTGCTATGGGTGAATATTTTAGAGATAATGGTATGCATGGATTAATTATTTATGATGATTTATCTAAGCAGGCTGTAGCTTATAGACAAATGTCACTTTTATTGAGAAGACCCCCAGGAAGAGAAGCTTACCCAGGTGATGTATTTTATCTTCATAGTAGATTACTTGAAAGAGCTGCAAAGCTAAGTGACGAACATGGTGGAGGTTCATTAACAGCTCTTCCAATTATTGAAACACAGGGTGGAGACGTATCTGCGTTTATTCCAACGAACGTTATATCAATTACTGATGGACAGATATTTCTTGAAACAGAATTATTTAACCAAGGTATTAGACCTGCGATCAATGTAGGTTTGTCAGTTTCTAGAGTTGGTTCAGCAGCGCAAACAAAAGCAATGAAAAAAGTCTCAGGTTCAATGAAACTTGAACTCGCTCAATATAGAGAAATGGCTGCCTTTGCACAATTTGGATCTGACTTAGATGCCTCAACACAAAAACTTCTAAATAGAGGCTCAAAATTAACTGAGCTTTTAAAACAAAAACAGTACTCACCTTTAACAGTTGCTGAACAAGTAATTTCTGTTTTTTGTGGAGTGAAGGGACATTTGGACGATATAGAGCTTAAAGATATTGCTGTATTTGAGTCTAAAATTATTGAAAAATGTAAATCTGAAAAACCAGAAATTTTAGAATCTATTTTAAGCTCAGGTAAACTTGAAGATGATACCGAAAAACTTCTAGTTGAAGTAATAGCAGATTTAAGAAAAAATTTTTAATTCTTAAAATATGGCAACATTAGACGACTTAAAAAAAAGAATAGCAAGTGTAAAGTCTACACAAAAAATCACCAAAGCTATGAAAATGGTTGCGGCTGCTAAACTTAGAAGAGCACAAGAAAATGCTGAGAAGGGAAGACCTTATTCTGAAAAAATGAATAACATTATTCTTAATTTATCAAATGGTATTTCTGATAAAGAAAATGCCCCTAAGTTGCTTTCTGGAACAGGTCAAGAAAAAGTTCATTTATGTATTGTTTTAACATCTGATCGTGGACTATGTGGTGGTTTTAATACAAATATTATAAAAAAGGCTAAAGCATATTTTCAAAAAATATCTAATGAGGGAAAAACTTTAAAAATCATAACTGTTGGATCTAAAGGTTATGATCAATTAAAAAGAGCTCATAAAAATGATATTGTTGAAAGAATATCGTTTAAAGATTCAAAAACTATTAATTATCTAGATGCTGAAAAAGTAGGAAAGATGATAATTGAAAATTTTGAAAAAGAAGAATTTGATGTTTGTACAATTTTTTACAATAAGTTTAAGAATGTAATTACTCAAATTCCTCAAGAACAACAAATAATTCCTTTAAAAACTTCTGAAGTAGAAGAAAATTCATCTGAAGATAATTATGAATTTGAACCTGATGAAGATGAGATCTTAAGCAATTTATTGCCTAAAAATATATCAACTCAGATTTTTAAAGCGATGTTAGAAAATTCAGCTAGCGAACAGGGATCAAGAATGAGTGCAATGGATAATGCAACCCGAAACGCAGGTGAAATGGTTGACAAGCTTACTATTGAGTATAATAGAAGTCGTCAAGCAGCTATTACAAAAGAACTAATTGAAATCATATCAGGAGCGGAAAGTTTATAATTATGAGCAAAGGAAAAATCACACAAATCATTGGAGCAGTAGTAGACGTAAAATTTGATGGAGAATTACCAGAGATTTTATCAGCATTAGAGTGTAAAAATGGAGATAACAGATTAGTATTAGAGGTTGCACAACATCTTGGTGAGTCAAGTGTTAGAACAATTGCAATGGATGCTACAGAGGGCTTAAAAAGAGGAGATGATGTAACGGCAACAGGTGCTGCTATTCAAGTTCCAGTTGGACCAGAAACTTTAGGAAGAATTATAAATGTAATAGGTGAGCCTATTGATGAAAAAGGTGAAGTTAAAACAAAAGAGAAGTGGCCAATTCATAGAGCTGCCCCTGAATTTAGTGATCAATCAACAGAGACAGAAATTTTAGTTACAGGAATTAAAGTAGTTGATCTACTAGCACCATACGCCAAAGGTGGAAAAATTGGTTTATTTGGTGGTGCTGGTGTTGGTAAAACAGTACTTATTATGGAATTAATTAATAACGTAGCAAAAGCACATGGTGGATTTTCTGTATTTGCTGGAGTTGGAGAAAGAACTAGAGAAGGAAATGATCTTTATCATGAAATGATAGATTCAGGAGTTATCAAGCCTGAGGGACCTGGATCAAAAGCAGCACTAGTTTATGGACAAATGAATGAGCCTCCTGGTGCTAGAGCAAGAGTTGCCTTAACAGGTTTAACTGTAGCTGAATATTTTAGAGATCAAGAAGGTCAGGACGTTCTTTTCTTTGTAGATAATATTTTTAGATTTACACAAGCAGGTTCTGAGGTATCAGCGCTATTAGGAAGAATACCATCTGCTGTTGGTTATCAACCTACATTAGCTACTGATATGGGTAATCTTCAAGAAAGAATTACTACTACTAACAAAGGATCAATTACTTCTGTGCAAGCTATTTATGTTCCTGCGGATGACTTAACTGACCCTGCGCCGGCCACATCATTTGCTCACTTAGATGCAACTACAGTACTTTCAAGACAAATTGCAGAAATTGGTATTTACCCTGCAGTTGACCCACTAGATTCTACTTCTAGAATTTTGGATCCTAGAATAGTGGGAGATGAACATTATAGGGTTGCTAGAGAAGTACAAAAAATCTTACAAACTTATAAGTCACTGCAAGATATTATCGCAATTCTTGGTATGGATGAGCTATCAGAAGAAGATAAGCTTGTTGTAGCAAGAGCTAGAAAAATCCAAAGATTTTTGTCTCAACCATTCTTTGTTGCTGAAGTATTTACGGGATCACCAGGAAAACTAGTTGATCTAGAATCTACAATAAAAGGCTTTGCTGCTATTTGTAAAGGTGATTATGACCATTTACCAGAAGCTGCTTTTTATATGGTCGGAACCATTGAAGAAGCAATAGAAAAATCAGAAAAAATGGCGAAAGAAGCTGCTGCTTAATGAGTGAAGAGTTTAAAGTTGAAATATTAAATCCAGAAAGATCTTTTTTGGTTAAAGAAGATGTTTCTGAAGTAGTTGTTCCTGCATTTGAAGGAGAAATGGGAATACTTAAAGACCATATTTCTATAATTTTATTTTTAAAGCCAGGTATAATTAAAATTTTATCAAAATCAGGGGATGAAAATTTTTATGTAGAAGATGGAATTGTTGAATTTAAAAATAACAATCTTTCAATTCTAACAAGCTCTATATTTAATCTTAATGATTTTGATAAGACTAAACAACAAGAGTTACTTAAACAAGCGGAAGAAGAAGCAAGTAAGCCAGAAATTAATGATCAATCTAAATATTTAGTAGATCAAAAAATTGATGTATTAAAATCTATTAATTAATAATTTTTTTAACTTTTTCTTTGAGCTCTTTGTAAACATGTAGCTTAAAGTCAACAACAACTTCAGTTATTTGATCAAGTTCAATCCATTTCCAATCTAAAAACTCTGGATTTTTTGTTTCAACATTTATCTCTTGCTCTTGACCTGTAAATCTCATTAAGAACCATTTTTGTTTTTGACCCCTATATTTACCTTTCCAAATAATTCCCAACAGGCGATCAGGAAGTTCATAGGTTATGGTTCCTTCTAATTCTTTTATTAATTCTACATTTTTAATACTAGTTTCCTCTTCTAATTCTCTATAGGCAGCTTTCAAAAAATCTTCGCCTTCATCAACACCACCCTGAGGCATCTGCCAAAAATTTTTCGGATTGTCTATTCGTTTTGCAACAAACACTTTATTGCTATCGTTTAACAGAACTATCCCCACACCACTTCTAAGTGGTAATTCACTTAAATTTTTTTTCATTTTATCCGTTGAGTAGCTTAATAGCGTAATTTAGTTGATTGTCAGTATCAGTTTTGATTCTAAAATCATCTCCTTCTTCGTTAACTTCAATATCTGGTCTAACTCCAACTTCTGATATAGATTTTCCAGAAGGAAGATAATATTTAGCAACTGTTAATCGTATTGCACCCCTATTTTTTAGTGGAATTATAGATTGAACAGATCCTTTACCATAACTATTTTCTCCTACTAAAATTGCTCTTTTATGATCTTTAAGAGCACCAGCAACAATTTCAGATGCAGATGCTGAACCATAGTTGATTAAAACTAATAAAGTTTTACCGTCCAGAATATCTCCTTTTTTTGCAAACCATTTTCTATTCTCAGATTTTTTTCTACTTTTTGTTGATACAATCTCACCATTTTCTAAAAAGAAATCAGAAATTTTAATTGCCTGTGATAACAATCCCCCAGGATTATTTCTTAAATCTAAAATGTAAGAATTTAAATTCTTATTCTTTTTTAATTTTTTAATTTGTTTTTTAATTTGTTGACTACTGTTGTCATTAAAGGAAGTTAATCTAAGATACCCAATATCATTTTCTAATAGCTCAGATTTAACAGATTGAACTTCAATTATTTCTCTAACCACATTAAACGTCAAAGCTTTTTTTGCTCCTCTTCTTCTAACAGTTAATTCTATTTCTGATCCAACAGGACCTCTCATTAAATCAACAGCTTCACTTAAGGATTTGCCCTGAACCTGAATATCATTTATTTTAACAATGTAATCTCCAGCTTTTATACCTGCTTTTGATGCAGGTGTATCATCAATCGGGGTAATTACTTTTACAACACCAGCTTCCATACTTACCTCAATTCCAAGACCTCCAAATTCACCACTTGTCTCAGTTTGCATCTCTTCAAAAATTTCAGGGGACATGTAAGATGAATAAGGGTCAAGTGACTGAAGAAGGCCATTAATAGCCGAGTCCATACTTTCTGATTGATTAATTTCATCAACGTATTCTTTATTTATTTTTTCGAGAACTTCTCCAAAAAGATCGATTTTTTTATAAATATCAATCTCTGCTGAATTTACTTTTTCCAAAAAAAGAAATTGGGTACAAAAAATTATTAAGTAAACTTGAATTTTTTTCATATGATAACTTTCTCTTTTGGAATTAATTCTGACCAAATTTTTTCAAGCTCATAAAATTTTCTTTTTTCAGGATGAAAGATATGTACAATTAAATCAATTCCATCAACTAGTTTCCATTCACTACTTTCTTTACCTTCTATTTTTGAGTTTTTTACACCATTATCTTTTAGCTTTTCTAGAACTTGTTCTGATAAAGATTGAATGTGTCTTGAGGAGGTTCCGCTTGCAATAATCATAAAGTCAGCCATTGAGCTTTTATCTTTAAGATCAATAGCTACAATGTCTTCTGCTTTATTAGTATCCAATGTATTGATTACAATGTTTTTTAGATCTGAAATTTTATCCATTAATTGAATCTAGACTATCAAATTTTTCTTAATTGAGAAGATGAAATGTTGACTTTTTCAAACTCAACGAATGTAAGAATACTTTTGTTAAGTTCTTTAAATGTCTTTGATTTTAAAGAACTTTTTTTGTAACCATGACGATCAAAAACTAAAATATTACATTTTTGTGAAATTGATTTTGATTTATGCCATTTATGAAAGTTAATTAAGTTATCTGCACCCATTAAAAAGTAAATTTCTATATTATTATTTTTTTTAATATGGTTAATTAAATCAATAGTTTTGTTTGATTTAATAACATTTTCATAAAACCTTACTTTTATAAAAGAGTTTGTTCCGATTATTTCTTTACAATCTTTAATTCTTTTAGATAGTAACGTTTCACTTTCTGCTTTAAATGGATTTTTTTTAGTTATTGCCCAAATTATTCTTTCTAGATTAAATCGTTTTTTTGCTTCTTTTGAAATTGCTAAATGACCTTTGTGAGCTGGGTCAAATGATCCGCCTAATATTCCAACTTTAATTTTTTTATTAATCAAATTAGTCTCTTATTTTTCCTTTACTTGAAATTTCATATTTATATGAAACTAATTGTTCTAAACCAACAGGACCTCTTGGTGGAAGAGTATTTGTTGAAATACCTACTTCTCCTCCAAAACCAAATTCACCACCATCAGCAAATTGAGTTGAAGTATTATGCATAGCAATAGAACTTTTTACATTTTTTAAAAATTGTTGTGCAGTTTTTTTATTTTTAGTAATAATTGCATCCGTATGCATAGTTCCATATTTATTTATATGATTAATAGCTGCTTTACAGTTTTTTACAATTTTTACAGAAACAGTTGATGTTAAATATTCTGTCGACCAATCTTTCTCTTTAGCTGGATACAGTTTACCTTTGTAATATCTTTTTAAAATATTATCGCCATATATCTTGCAATTTTCATCTTCAAGTTTTTTTAAAATTGGATTACAAAATTTTTTAACTATTTTTTCATGTATTAGAATTGTTTCTGTTGCACCACAAATACTAGTATTTCTTAACTTGGCATTGTAAACAATATTTAATGCCATTTTCAATTCTGCATCTTTATCTATGAATGTGTGGCAAAGCCCTTCCAAGTGTCCAATGATGGGTACTTTTGAAAATTCTTGAACTCTTTTTACTAAATTTTTTCCTCCACGTGGTATTATTACATCAATATATTTTTTCATTTTTGAAAGCATTGTGTCGACCATTTTTCTTTCTTTAGAGTCAACAAATTGAATGAAGTTCTCATCAACTTTATTTCTTTTTAAAGCTTTTTGAAATAATTTTGCTAAAATTCTATTGGTATTTATTGCCTCTGATCCACCTTTTAAAATTACAGCATTTCCAGATTTAAAACATAGAGCCGCTACATCTGATGTAACGTTGGGCCTACTTTCATAAATTACCCCAATAACACCTATTGGTATTGATACTCTTTTAATATTTAATCCATTAGGTCTACTCCATTTTTCTAATACAATATTTACAGGATCTTTCAGTTTTGATATTTTTTTAATAGAGCTTACAATACCTTTTAATTTCACCTCATTCACAATTAGTCTATTAATAAGATTTTCTTTTAATCCTTTGTTTTCAGCAAATTTAATATCTTTTTTATTTTCTCTTAGAATAGATCTTTTTTCTTTATTAATTAATAAGGCGTAGTTATTTAAAACTTTATTTTTTATTTTAGTATTTATTTTTATCTCAGAAGCTTTTCTAGCTTTAATACCAATTAAATTCATAAATTTATTCATTTTATAATTCTACCATATCATCTTTATGAATAACTTCTGATTTTGTAACATAGCCTAATAATTTTTCTATCTCATTAGAATGATGCCCCATAATTTTGATTATTTCTTCAGATGTAAAAGAACTTAAACCTCTAGCACACTCAGTATTTTTTTTATCCAAAATTTTTATGTGATCACCTTTATTAAATTTTCCTGTGATCTTTTTAATTCCTGCTGCTAATAAACTTTTTCCAGATCTTAAAGCTTTTTTTGCACCATCATCAATTATGATTGCACCCTTGGGAGCAACTGAACTAATTATCCATTTTTTTCTAGCATCAAGTTTTGAAACTTTAGAGCTAAACCAGGTACAATAATTTTTATCAATAATTCGAGATATTGGATTAGTATATAATCCATTTGCAATAATCATGCTACAACCAGCTAATAGACAGATTTTTGCTGCTTCAATTTTAGTTTGCATACCTCCACTTCCATATTCATTAATGCCTTTAATATTAATTTCTTTTAAATCTTTTTTTAAATCATCTACTTTTTTTATTAATTTAGCATCTTTAAATATTTTTGGATTTTTTGTGTAAAGCCCATCAACATCTGAAAGAAGAATTAAAGTATCAGCATTGGTAATTTGAGCCACTCTTGATGCCAATCTATCGTTATCGCCATATTTTATTTCGCTTGTAGCTATAGTGTCATTTTCATTCACAATTGGGACAAAACCAAGATCAAATAAATTTTCAAAAGTTCTTTTTGCATTTAAAGACCTTCTTCTTTCCTCGGTATCTTCAAGAGTAAGCAAAATTTGAGAAATATTTAATTTATATTTTGTGAATGTTTCTGAAAATAAATTCATTAATTCAATTTGACCAATGGAGGCTATAGCTTGACTTTTATCTAGTTTGATACTTTTTTTATTAAAATTCATTTTTTTACAGCCAAGGGCTATTGCACCTGAGCTAACAATGACTATTTTTTGATTTTTATCTTTTAATTTTTGAATATCTTTGGCAAAGCTTGAAAGCCATTTTTTTCTTATTTTTTTATTATTATCAACAAGTAGTGAAGAACCAATTTTGATAACAATTATTTTAGAATTTTTAAGATACATATGACAATAGTTTTGCTTTAATCTTAGATATAGAATCTTTTTCTAAAGTTGTCATAGTCATTATTTCACAATTTTTATCTTTAGAAAAATGATTAATTACCTCCTTAACAGTACTCTCATCTACCAAGTCTATTTTGTTAAGTACGACTAGTTCCTTTTTTTCAAGTAATTTTAAGCTATAATTTTTTAATTCATTTTTAACTTGTTCGTATGAGTCATTTAGATCCAAATTTGTGATATCTATTAAATGTAATAATGATTTACATCTTTCAATATGTTTTAAAAATTGAATTCCAAGACCCACACCTTCATGGGCGCCTTCTACAAGACCAGGAATATCAGCAATTGTTATTTCTTTATCATCGTAAGAAGCAACCCCCAGATTAGGATTGAGAGTAGTAAATCTGTAATTTGCGATTTTTGGATTTGCATTTGTTATTGCTGCTAACAAACTTGATTTTCCCGCATTGGGTAATCCAATTATTCCAATATCAGCAATAGTTTTTAATTGAAGCCATATTGTAAATTCTTCACCAGTTGCTCCTTTGGTAAACTTTCTAGGTGCTCTATTAGTTGAACTTTTAAATCTAGTATTTCCAAGCCCACCTTTTCCACCAATCCCTGCAACAAATTCTTCTCCTTTTTTATTAAAATCAAATATTAAAGTTTTATTATCTTCTTCAAAAACTTGTGTGCCAAGAGGAACTTTTAAAATTAAATCATCACCACTTTTACCTGTACGATTTTGTCCTGCTCCATTTTCTCCTCGTTGAGCTTTATGGTGTTGTTGATACCTGTAATCAATTAGTGTGTTAAGATTTTCTTCTGCTCTTAAAACTATAGATCCACCTTTTCCGCCATCACCACCATCTGGACCTCCGTACTCAACGTATTTTTCTCTTCTGAAACTTGGTGATCCATCTCCACCATTACCAGCCTTAATATAAATTTTAACTTGATCTAGGAATTTCATAATACAACATCTATTTAAGTTGTACTATTAATTGGGTTTTACTGAAACGAAAGTTCTATCTGCTTTAGATTTTTTGAACACAACTTTACCCTTAACAACTGAGAAAATTGAATGATCTTTACCCATTCCTACATTTTCTCCAGGAAAAATTTTAGTTCCTCTTTGTCTTACAATTATATTTCCAGGTATTACTGTTTCACCACCGTATTTTTTAACACCAAGTCTTCGCCCAGCACTGTCTCGTCCGTTTCTCGATGATCCACCTGCTTTTTTTGTTGCCATAACTTACCTAATTTATTTGCTTGCTACTTCTGTTTTTACTTTAACTTCGGTCTCAACTTTTTTAGTTGGTTTAGTCATTTTTTCTGCTTCTGCTAAAACTTTACCATCTTTAGAAAAAATTTTATTAATTCTAATCATTGTATGTTCTTGTCTATGACCATTTTTTCTTCTTGAATTGTGTCTTCTTCTTTTTTTGAAGATTAAAATTGTTCTATCTTTGCCATTTTTAATTAAATCAGCTTCTACTTTTGCACCATCGACATATGGAGAGCCTATTTCTATAGATTTATCATCACCGTATGCAAGTATTTCGTTAAATTCTATTTTAGACTCAGGTTTTGAGTCTAGTAATTTTTCAATTTTTAGGATTTCACCAGCTTTAACTTTATACTGTTTTCCACCTGTTTTTATTACTGCGTATGACATAGTATGAATTTAAATTTAAGTTACCGCAATATAGTTGTAGCAAGGTTTTAGTCAAGTCGAATTAACTAGAAATTATCCTTTAAATCTCTCAATTTTGAAAAAGATTCGATGTTATTTGCTCTTAAAAATATATTGCATTCTATCTCATCTTTTAGAGTAGATGGAATTGAAGGGGTATTATTTACAAGTTTTTTTTTAATATCTATTATCTTCTTTTGAAGATCTAAATTTGCTGGATCATGTTTAATACAAAATTTAGAATTCTGAAGTGTATATTCGTGCCCACAATAAATCTTAGTATCTTCTGGTAGACTTTTTATTTTATTTAAAGAAGTAAACATTTCTTCATAAGTGCCCTCAAAAATTTTACCACAACCAAGTGAAAATAATGTGTCTCCAGTAAAGATTAATTTCTCCTTAAAAAAATAAAAACTAATATGGCCAGTAGTATGTCCAGGAATATGCATAATTTTTGCTTCAAAATTCTCAGCTTTCCATAGTTGATTGTCTTCTACCAAAATATCAATCTCTGGAATTCTATTCGCATCATCCTTATAGCCAACTACAATAGAATTATATTTTTTCTTTAAATCTATATTGCCTCCAATATGATCAAAATGGTGATGTGTATTTAGAATATATTTTAAATTAATATTATTTTTTTCTATAAATTTTATAATTGGTTCTGCTTCACTAGGATCAATAACACATGCATTATTATTAATTTCATCAACTATCAAATAACTATAATTATCTTGTAAGCATGGAATTATTTCGATTCTCATATTATTTTTCAATTAAAAAAATCCCCAGATCAGCGAATAAGTTTTTAATTCCTAAATTAGAATTGTTAATTAGCGAAACATCTTCATTATTTAGTGCAAGTGATTTAAAAATTTTAAAATTTCTAGATTTTACAAAATGAACAAAATCTTTAATTGTACACATGTGTAGATTAGGAGTATTATACCATTCATCTGGTAACGTTTTAGTTATAGGCATTGTACCTTTGGTTAATAAATGAAGTCTAATTTTCCAGTAACCAAAATTAGGAATTGTAACTATTGCTTTATTTCCAACTCTTAATAATTCATTAATTACTAGTTCAGGATTTAAAAATGCTTGAAGTGTTTGACTCAAAACAACATAATCGAAAGATTTGTCAGGAAATTGACTTAAATCTTTTTCAGCATTTCCTTCGATAACAGTCAAACCTTTTGCTATACATTTTTGAACTTTGTCTTTTGAAATTTCTAAACCTCTAATATCAATATTTTTGTTATCTTTCAAAAACTTCATTAAGGTGCCATCTGCGCACCCAACATCTAAAACTCTTTTATCTTTTTCAATTAAATCAGCAATTACTTTAAATTCATTTTTCATAGTTAATTTTCTGTATAAGATTTATCTAAAAAATTTTTAAGTGAATTTAAAAAATTTGGAACATCAAGTAAGAATGAGTCATGTCCTTTGTCTGACTCAATTTCAACAAAACCTACATCAGCACCAATAGCGTTTAAAGCAATTACGATATCTTTATTTTCCTGAGTTGGGTAAAGCCAATCTGAAGTGAAAGATATTATAAAAAATTTAGCTTCAGTTTCTTTAAAAGCATCTGATAAATTTCCTTTAAATTGCTTTCCTAAATCAAAGTAATCCATAGCTCTAGTAATATAAAGGTAGCTGTTAGCATCAAATCTATCCACAAAAACTGATCCTTGATATCTAAGATAGCTTTCAATTTGAAAATCTGCATCAAAACTAAATTTAATTTCCTCTCTCTCTTGTAGTTTTCTTCCAAATTTTTCCTGAAGACTTTTTTTTGAAAGATATGTTATATGGGCAGCCATTCTTGCAACAGCCAAACCTCTATTTGGAACAGTTTCTTTAGTATTGTAGTTTCCTTCGTTCCAATTGTTGTCCGCAGTAATTGCTTGTCTACCAAGTTCATTGAATGCAATATTTTGAGCTGAATGACTAGAGGTGCATGCAATAGGAATTACAGTTTTAGCTTTATCTGGAAAATTGCTAATAAATTGAAGAACTTGCATGCCTCCCATGGATCCACCAACAACAGAAAAAAGTTTTTCTATTCCAAAGTGATCAAGTAAATTATTCTGTGCATTGACCATATCATTGATAGTGATTACTGGAAAATTAGTACCTAAAATTTTTTGTGTATTAGGATCTTTATGACTTGGTCCAAATGAACCCATACATCCACCAATTACATTTGAACAAATTATAAAATACTTATTAGTATCAATTGCTTTATCTGGACCTACCGCATAGGACCACCAACCATCTTTATTTGTAATTGGATTTAGACCAGTTACAAATTGATCACCCGTTAGTGCATGAAAGATTAAAATAGCATTATCTTTGTTTTTATTTAATGACCCATAAGTTTCATAAGCAATTGGAAAATTATTAATTGTTTTTCCACAATCTAGTTTTAGTGGTTTTTTAACTATTAGAGTTTTTAAATTTATCTCTGTATTCATAATAAAAGTCATTAATTGAATTGAGAGAAAAAAACAATTTTAGCGGTTTTTTTTAAGCGCTCGCAATTCAGTTAAATCAGCGCATAAATTTTGTACAAGAAGTTATTTATTATGTCAATTATTTTAAAAATTGTCTTATTCTATGTAAAAATTTTTAATTTTATCTATAAAGAACCCATAAATTAAAAATATGATTACACCAAAATTTAAAAAATTTAATATTGAGGCTTATAAACCTGGTAAATCTAAGATTAAAAAACTAAAAAAAATTATTAAATTATCAGCTAATGAATCAGCTTTAGGAATGAGTCCTAAAGCAACCAAGATATTATCCAATAAAAAATTTAATTTAGAGAGATATCCTGACGGCAAATCTCAAAATTTAAGAGCAGAAATATCAAAAAAATTTGATTGTAATCGTGATAAAATCATATGTGGAGCAGGTTCGGATGAGGTTATTCAAATGATATGTCAATTATTTTTAAAACCTAAAGATGAAGTCGTAGTTCCACAATATAGTTTTCTGATGTACAGAATTTATGCAAATATTGTTGGTGCTAAGGTTGTGTTTGCAAAAGAAGTTAATTTTAAAATTTCAAGTAATGAAATTCTTAAAAAGATAAACAAAAATACAAAAATTGTTTTTATAGCCAATCCAAATAATCCAACAGGAACTTATTTAACAAAAAATGAAATATTAGATCTTAGAAAAAAATTAAATAAAAATATTTTACTAGTGGTAGATGATGCTTATGCTGAATATATGAAAAATAAAGATTATAAATCAGGATTAGATTTGTTTAAAAATAAAGATAATGTTTTTGTACTAAGAACATTTTCTAAAATATTCGGACTAGCTTCTTTAAGAGTTGGATGGGGATATGGATCTAAAAAAATAATAACTGCACTAAATGTTATAAAACCTCCATTTAATGTTGGTCACCTTGGGCAATTAGCAGCAACAGAGTCGCTTAAAGATAAAAAATTTATAGAACGCTCAATAAAACATAATTTGTATTATGCTAAGAAGATAAAATCTTATCTTGAGCAACATAATATTTTTTCTAATGCAATTTCTGCAAATTTCCTATTTTTAGATTTTGAAAAATGCAAATATACAGCCAAGTATTTTTATGAGAGATTAAAAAAAAAAGGAATTATTGTAAGATCTACAGAAGATGGTTATCACATTAAAAATAAATTAAGATTAACTATTGGGTCTAAAAGTGAAAATTTAGCATTTATGAATGCTGTAAAAAAAATATTAAGTTAATATGAAAAATATTTTAATTATCGGATGTGGTTTATTGGGATCATCTTTATTGAGAAGAATTCAAAAAAAAAAGATTGCCAAAAAAATTTATATTTATGAAAAATCAAAATCTAATATCGCTAAAATAAAAAAATTAAAACTTCCTGGAATAATTATAAAAAATTTAGAGGATGGTATTATAAAATCAGATTTAATAATTCTATGCACACCAATGAGTGAATATAAGAATCTTATTCTTAAGATGAATAAATTTTTATCACCCAGGACTATTATGACAGATATAGGTTCATCAAAAATAGAGTCTTCAAAAATTATTAAAAAATTTCTAAGAAAAGATATTTTTTGGACACAAAGTCATCCCATTGCAGGATCTGAAGTAAGTGGACCAGAGCATGGTAAACAAGATATATTTGAGAATAAATGGTGTGTTTTAATAAAAGAGAAAAATACTAAAAAAATTCATTTGAATGTATTAAATAAGTTTTGGAAAAAAATTGGTTCAAAAGTGGTTATTATGAGCCCTGAAAAACATGATAAAATTTTTTCTATAACCAGTCATCTCCCCCACTTAATTGCATACAATCTAGTCAAGTCAGCGCAAGATTTTGAAAAAATACAAAATTATGACTTGATTAAATATAGCGCAGGCGGTTTGAGAGATTTTTCAAGAATAGCAGCTTCAAATGAAATTATGTGGAGGGATATATTTTTTAATAATAAGAAAAATATTTCAAAAGCTATTGATTTATTCATCAAAAACCTAAATTCATTCAAAAAAGATATTAATTCAAAAAATAATAAATCAATTTTAAGAAAATTAATTCAAACAAAAAAAGTAAGAACAAAAATTATTAAATTAAAACAAGATATAGATAAACCAGATTTTGGAAGAAGCTAATAATTTTTTATATTACAAATTTTTTTAACCTCAAGTTTTGCTGTTTTTTTAATTAATTTTATCGTGTTTTCTGTTTTCATTATTAAGACTTTTTTTCTAGGACCATAGGCGTGAATGAAAGCATTATTTTTTAAACAAATTCCAACATGACCTCTCCAAAAAATTATATTTCCAGGTTTATAATTTTTTTTTTTTTTTTTCTCTCTACAATACTTTATTTGATCTTTTGTATCTCTTGGAAAAAATAAATTATTATAATAGTAATACATTTGGATAAGTGCAGAGCAGTCAATGCCATCACAGCTTTTTCCTCCCCAAAAATATTTAGTCCCAAGAAATAATTTAAATATTTTCACAAAATCTTTTTCAACATGATTAATTTTTTTTATATCTTTTTTTTTAACCCATTGATTTTTGTCAAATTCAATAAAATTAACACTCTGATTTTGAAGTACTATTCTTGATGCAAAGTATATAAATTGGTTTGTGGGAACAAATTTATTATTTAATTTTTTAAATACCTGAGATTTTAATCTAAATATTTTATGCGTAAGTTTTAAATTTTTTATGAATTTATCATTTTTTAAGTAGCCAATATATCTATCATAGCTTGTTTTAATTTTGACCCATTTTTCATTTTTTGAAATAATAGAAAATTTTTCACCATATAAAATTTGCGAACTAATTTCTGACTTAACAGATGGCTTTATGTAAATATTACCTAAACTACGATTAAAATAATAATTATTTTTCACTTAATTTAAGCTTGTTTCTCATGAACCATAATAAAATTAATGATGGTATTACCATTATAGCTGTTAGAATAAAAAATGTACCCCAATCGCCATTTAACCAATCCACTAATGCACCCGATGATGATGCTAAAGTTGTTCTGCCAGCTGTTCCAATTGAGGCTAATAGAGCATACTGGGTTGCTGTATAGGATCTATCTACCAGTAAAGAAATAAAGGCCACAAAGGCTACAGTCGCAAACGCAGCTGCAATATCATCAAAAATAACTGCTATCGCAAAAAGTAGTTCAGATTTATCACTCCAAGCAAGAACGCTAAATAAAAGATTTGTGCTTGCCATAATAATTCCAGCAAGAAACATTGCTTTTAAAACGCCTGATCGAATTACAAAAAGTCCACCCAATAATGTAAAAATTACAGTTGTAACCCATCCTAAAGTCTTAGAATAAATAGCAATATCCGTTTTGCTAAAACCTATCTCTTTATAAAATATAATAGACATTCTTCCTAAAAAGGCCTCACCAACTTTAAATAAAAAAACAAAACCAAGTATTCCAAGGGCAATTGAAAATCCATTTTTTTTAAAAAAACTAATAATTGGTCCACTTATAGTTCCGCCAATCCACGTAAAAAAGTCGGTAATTAGATTTTTGCTCTTAAAATTGTTAGAAATTAATTTATCATTTTCTTTTTGCTTATTTTCTCGATCTGTAGAATCAGATTCTTTAACAAACATTAGCCCAATATTCATTAGTATTACCAGTACTCCTAAAATTAAAAATGTTAACTGCCAATAATTTTCAAATCCGAAATTTTGTAAATATTCTGCGGAAAATAATGAAATAACACCACCCAGTTTATATCCAGTCCACCAACCAACAACCGCCATTGCAGCTCCAGCAGCCATTGATTTTCCTTCATTTTCTCCAATTTGCTCTATTCTTAAAGCATCAACAGTTATATCTTGAGTAGCTGAGGCTATTGCTATTAATAAACCAACGCTAATTACTAAAGCTAAATTTTCAGTTGGATTAATTATACTCCACAGGAATAGGCAAATTAATATTAATAACTGCATTAAAACTATCCATCCTCTTCTGTGACCAATTCTTTTTGTTAAAAAAGGAAGTTGTATTCTGTCAATTAAAGGTGCCCATAAATAATTAAAAGCATACACACCAAAAATTAAGCCAGCCCATCCAATAGTAGATCTGCTTAAACCATCCTCTTTAAGCCAAAGGCTGAGACTACTTCCTATTAAAACCCATGGAAAGCCAGAGATTGCTCCAAGTAATAAGATTTTTAACATTCTACTATCAAAATAGATTGAAAAAGTTTCAGATAAAGATTGTTTCTTTATTTCTATCATTTTTAATTACGCCAAAAAGAAGGTAAGAATAATACTAGTATTGCAAACAATTCAAGTCTACCCAAAATCATTCCTATAGTTAAAATCCATTTAGAAATATCTGGTAAAGATGAAAAGTCACCATTAGGGCCAATTATAGGTCCTAATCCAGGGCCAACATTAGAAATTGAAGTGGCTGCTCCAGAGATTGAAGTTATAAAATCAAGTCCAGTTAATGACAATAAGGCAGTTAATGCAAAAAATATTACAAAGTAAAAATAAATAAAAGAAATTATTGAAGCAATAAATTTATCATCCACTGAGCTTTGATCGTATTTAATTATAAAAACTCCTTTTGGATAAATAATTTTTTTAAGCTGATTTGCTATAAATAAATATAATATTTGAATTCTGAAAATTTTAATTCCACAAGTTGTTGAGCCTGCACAGCCTCCTATAAACATTAAAGCCAGAAATAGTGTCAATGGAAAACTACCCCAACCATCAAATTCTGCGCTTACATATCCAGTTCCAGTTAATATTGAAACGGTATTAAAAAAAACTGACCTCAAATTAAAATTATTATTATCATTTATTAATAAATATATAGACAGTATAATAACTGTTGCGATGATAATTTTTAAAAAAGTTTTTATTTGAATATCTGTTAGAAAAATTTTTCTATTTCCATTTATAAATTTTATATATGCGATAAAAGGTAAACTACCTAAAATAATAAAAACCATTGATGAGATTTCTATAGGAACACTATCGAAATAACCGATTGACTGGTTATAATTTGAGAAACCACCTGTTGCAATTGTGGTCATAGAGTGAGTTAAACTATCAAATTTTCCCATTCCAAACACCCAATAAGTAATTGCACATAGAGCAGTTAAGCCTAAATAAATATAAATTAATCTTAGAGCTATCTCTTTTGATTTTGGAAGTATCTTCTCAGAAGAATCGTTACTAGATATCTTAAATAATTGCATTCCACCCACATTCATTATAGGCATTAAAGTGATTGCCATAACAATTATACCAATACCTCCTAACCACTGAAGGATAGCTCTCCATAATAATATTCCTTTAGGTGTTTCTTCTAAATTAGAAATTATAGTAGAACCAGTGGTTGTTATACCTGACATACTTTCAAAAAAAGCATCAGTAATTGTTAATTCAATGGTTGAAAATATAAATGGTAGAGAGCCAAAAATTGCAATACTCAACCAAGATAGAGCTGTTAACAAAAAAGCTTGTTGTAAGTTTAATTTTTTATTGTGATCTAAATTAGATAAAAAAAATAAAATTCCAAATACAATTGTAATAATTGAGGCACCAAAGAAAGATGAATCTATTTCTGAATAAATAAACTGTGCAATTATAGGTATGAACATTGATACACCTAGAATTATTTGTAAAATTCCAAGAGTAAAAAAAACAGTTTTATAATTAGACATTTTGAAAGAACATTATTTTATGGTAAATAAATTTCAACTCTATAAGAATTAATAAATTCGCTAATTTAAGATTTTTTAGAAGAATAATTCATGATTAAAAAAGAAAATTTAGATAAAACAAGTGCATGGCCTTTTGTAGAAGCAAAAAAAATGCTTCGTGAGAGAAAATCTTTCATTGAAAAAAAAGGTAAAATTACACTACAGACTGGTTATGGTCCAAGTGGGCTTCCACATATTGGAACATTTGGCGAAGTTGCAAGAACATCGATGCTAGTAAATGCATTAAATCAATTATCAGATTTACCTACTGAGATAATAACATTTTCAGATGATATGGATGGATTAAGAAAAGTTCCAGATAACGTTCCTAATCAAAAATTATTAAATGATAATCTTCATAAACCATTAACCCAAGTTCCTGATCCGTTTGAAAAATTTAATAGTTTTGGTGAGCATAATAATGAAATGTTAAAAAATTTTTTAGATAGTTTCAAATTTAAATATTATTTCCAAAGTTCCACATCTCTGTATAAGAGCGGTTTTTTTAATCCTACGCTGAAAATTATTTTAGATAATTATGAGGGAATTATGAACATTATAATTCCAACACTAGGTAAGGAACGACAACAAACTTATAGTCCATTTTTACCAATTTGTCCTGACTCTGGACATGTTTTAGAAATACCTGTTATAGAAATTGATAAACAAAAATCTAAGATTATTTTTGATAATAAAGGAAAAAAATTTGAGGTGAGTATTTTAGATGGAAATTGTAAATTACAATGGAAAGTTGATTGGGCGATGAGATGGTATGCTCTTGATGTCGACTTTGAAATGTATGGTAAGGATTTAATTGAGAGTGCAATTTTATCAACAAAAATAATTAATTTAATAGGAAAAAAAAATCCATCAGGATTTGCTTACGAGTTATTTTTAGACGAAAAAGGTGAGAAAATTTCTAAGTCAAAAGGGAATGGTATCACCATTGATCAATGGTTAAAATATGCTTCTCCAGAAAGTTTATCTTTGTATATGTATCAAAACCCAAAAAGAGCTAAAAAACTTTATAAAGAAATAGTACCTAAAGCTGTCGATGATTATTTAGATTGTATTGAAAAATCAAAAAAACAGAATGAATTACAACTATTAATGAATCCTGTTTGGCATGTACATAATGGTAATATTCCTAATGAGGATATGATTATGACATTTTCAATGTTGCTAAATTTGGTTGAGACTAGCAATGCCGACAGTAAAGAATTATTATGGAAATTTGTTAAAAAATATAAATCAGATATTTCTGAAGAAAATTTTTCAATTTTTGATGGATTGATTGGTTATGCAATTAAGTATTTTAATGATGTAATCAAAGCTCAAAAAAAATACAAGAATCCCAATGATAATGAAAAATTAGCATTACAAGCTTTAGTAAAAACTTTAGAAAAGTGTACTGATGAAATGTCGCCAGAAGACATACAAACATTGATTTATTCAACTGGAAAAGAAAATGGTTATGCAGAAAATTTAAGAGATTGGTTTAAATTGATTTATGAGGTAGTTTTTGGAGATGAAAATGGGCCTCGTATGGGATTTTTTATAAGTTTTTTTGGTGTCAACGAAACTAAAGAGCTGTTAATAAATAAACTAAAATAATGTTTTCAAAGCTAAGATCTTTAATATTTAAAATAGATCCCGAAAGAGCTCACACTTTAGCAATTAAATCTTTAAAATTGAATTTAATTTCAAATATATTTGATAAAAATAAAGATGACCCAATTTTTAAAACTAAAATTTTTGATAAGGAGATAGATAATCCAATAGGGATGGCAGCTGGTTTTGATAAGAATGCAGAAGTATATAATGCTTTATTCAGACTAGGTTTTGGATTTGTTGAAGTTGGAACCATTACTCCATTAAAACAATATGGAAATTCTAAACCAAGAGTTTTTAGACTTGTTGAAGATGAAGCTTTAATTAATAGATTGGGATTTAATAATCATGGAGCTAAATCTGTTTTGGATCGAATTAAATCAAACAAGAAGCTGGGATTACTTGGGATTAATATAGGACCAAATAAAGATTCTGATAATAGGTTGAATGATTACTTAATCGGATTAAGAGCTTTTCATGAAGTTGCAGACTATATAACAATAAATATTTCATCTCCAAATACTGAAAATTTAAGAAATTTTCACGAAGAAAGTAAATTACAAGAATTGCTTGCATCTATTTTAAAAGAAAAAAATGATTTAAAATCAAATGTTCCCATTGTAGTAAAAATCTCACCAGATATAGACGAAAATCAAATTAATTTGATTTCTGAAATCCTTTTAGAAAACGAGATAAAAGCGATAATTATTTCTAACACATCGGAGTCTTCAAGAAATTTGCTTAGTGATATTCAAAGACATCAAAAAGGAGGGTTATCTGGAAAACCTATAGAGACAAAATCAAATATTTTAATTAATAAATTCTATAAGTTATTAAAAGGTAAAATTAAGATAATAGGAGTAGGGGGTGTTGACTCTGGTCAAGCGGCATATGCTAAGTTTTTAGCGGGTGCAGATTTTATTCAACTTTATACTGGAATGGTTTTTAAAGGCCCAAATATTGCAGGGATTATAAAAAAGGATCTAAAAGATTTACTATTAAGAGATGGAGTGAAGAATTTTAATGAAATTGTAGGAAATAAAACCCTATCTTAAATCTATTAAACTTGACGCATTCATCATCTCGCCTTATATAGGCATTGTTATTATGTCAAAAAAATGTGAATTAACCGGTAAAATCCCTATGAAAGGTCATAATGTTAGTCATGCTAACAATAAGACTAAAAGAAGATTTTTACCTAATCTTAAAAAAGTTAAATTCACAAGTGAACTGATGAAAAGAAGTCTGAAACTTACTGTAAGTAATGCGGGAGTTAGATCAGTTGATAAAAAAGGTAGTTTTGACGAATATTTAAAAGTTGTTAAAAACAAAAACTTGTCACCAAGACTTAAAAAATTAAAAAAAGGGATTTTAATTAAATCTCCGTTTAAGAAAAAGCCAGTAGCAAAATCTGCATAATGAATAAATTGTTTTTGCTTCTCTCATTTTTAATGGGAGTTGTTGTTTTGTCATCAAATTATTTAGTTCAGTTTCCAATTAAAAATTATGGTCTCGAAGAGATACTTACTTATGGTGCTTTTAGTTATCCAGTGGCATTTTTAATTACAGATTTAGCAAATAGATCATATGGAAAGTTGGTAGCAAGAAAAATTGTTTTTATTGGATTTGCAATTGGTGTTAGTTTTACTCTTTTATTCTCAACTAATTTTGCAGATTTAATTTCAGTGAGAATTGCCATTGGGTCAGGGACTGCTTTTTTAGTGGCTCAATTATTAGATGTACAAATATTTGATCAATTAAGAAAAAAAAAATGGTTTATAGCCCCTATAACTTCTTCATTTATTGGATCTACAGTTGATACTTTTTTATTCTTTTCAATATCTTTTTATGCAACCGGGATACCCTGGGTTACATTATCTTTAGGAGATTTAGCAGTTAAGATATTTGTAGCCTTAATAATGTTAATACCTTTTAGATTACTACTTGGTACTCTTAAAGCTGTTAAAGTTTAGTATAAAAATTTATAAGACAAAATTTTATAAGCTAACTTTGCAACAAGAAAATTATATGAGTTAAAGCCTTTTATGGGTGATAGTTCGTTAATATCTGCACCAACAATTTTAGAATTTTTTGCAGCAATTCTTATAATATTTAGAGTTTCATCCCACAATAATCCACCAGGTTCTGGTGTCCCAGTTGCTGGCATAATACTTGAGTCTAATCCATCAACATCAAAGGTCAGATAAACTGTTTTATTCTTTATCAATTTTTTAAACTTGTTTAAATTCCATTCACTTTTATCTTTTGCCCAAAATATATTAATTCTAGTAGAATTTTTTTTTAAAAAAGGAATTTCGCTTTGAGATATGTTTCTTATTCCAAATGAAATTACAGAAACATTAGGATAATCTAAACATCTTCTAATAGCAGAAGCGTGTGAAAATTTTTCTCCATTATAGCTTTCTCGTAAGTCTGCATGAGCATCAAAATGTAAAAGACATATGTCTTTATATTTTTTAGTGAATGGTGCAATGCATCCAGGGGTAATGGAGTGTTCACCACCAAATGTCATTGGAAAAAGTTTTTTACCTAAAATCTCTTCATTTATTTTAGACATCTTATTTAGAGCTTTTTTGATATTTTTATCAATTTTAAATGGCTTTAAGGTTTTAATCCCTATTTTTTTATAAGGTTCACAATTTAATTCTTCATCATACAATTCAACTTGATGAGATGCTTTGATTATTTCTTTGGGTCCATTTTTAGTTCCAGCTCCATAACTAACTGTTTTTTCAAGGCCAAATGGTACAACTATTACTTTTTCTTTGAAATTGATTTTATTATCAATCCCTAAAAATCCATTTTTATTTGAAAGATATTTCAATTTTATTTAAAAATTTTTGTGAAGTTTTTTCTATCTCTGCTTTTCCATTCACCTTTATGGTAAGCATCACTTACTATTAGTGGCAATACACTTGTTGCTTCAGCAAACACCATTTGTTCTTTTGTTATATCTACTTTACCCCAAGAACTTGCTTCTTTTAAGGTTGAGCTACTACAAGCACCATCTCTACTATCTGCAACTGTAATTTGTATAGCATATTTATGCATATCAACTTCTTTTCCTAAAAGTTCAGCACATATAACTGTATCTTGAATAAAATTTTTGGGAACTCCACCACCAATCATAAAAAGTCCTGAACCTTTAGATTGAATTTTAATTTCTGTAAGTTCTCTAAACTCTCTAATAGAATCTATAGTCATATGCTGTTTTGGATTTTTTTCCTGATGAATAACCAAACCAAATCCTGCACTAGAATCTGTAAAGGCAGGACAAAAAATTGGAACATTATTTTCATATGCAGTCTCAATTAAAGAGTCTTTCTTTTTTGAATTTTTTTTTAAATATTTTCCCATCTCATAAATAAACTCTCTAGAAGTATAACTCCTTGGTTCTAATGTATCTGCTATCTCGCATATAATTTTATCACACATTTGTAACTCTTCTTCATCGATATAGGTGTCATATATTCTATCAATATAATTATTTCTTAATTCCGTATCATCTTGAAATTGTGAACCTTGATAATGTTTAAATCCAAGGGCTTCAAAAAAATCCATATCAACAATAGATGCTCCAGTTGCAATAATCGCATCCACCATATTATATTTAACTAGATCTTTGTAAATATTCATACAACCAGCGGCAGATGTAGACCCTGCTAATGTTAAAAATATTGTGCAATCTTTATCTTTTAACATGTCGTTATATATATTCGCTGCGTTAGCTGTTTCTCGTGAAACAAATGACATTTTTTCCATCGAAGAAATTATTTTTCGAGAGTCAAATGACGTAATATCAATATGTTCTATTGGATTTTTTAAAAAATCTTTTTTGCTATTATGACCTACGTTTTTATGATCAGACATTAAGCAACCAGAGTAGCTTTATTAATGTCTTTACCATACATCGTTAATATTGGCTGATCTTCAACCTCGTAGATTTCATCAGAGTAAAAGCCATTAAACTGAGTTCTAAATGTTAAACCGTAAGCTCCTAGTTGACCAAGTTCAATATAATCATTTTCTTTAATATTGTTAGGAAGTAAAAATGGACCTTTCATATAATCCATACTATCGCAAGTCGGTCCAAAAAAATCAAAAGCTGTTAATTTTTTAGAAATTATTTTATTACTATTTTCTTTAATCATTTTAGACGGAAAAACAATATTAGGAGTACCTGCATCAAAAAGAGTGCCATAAGTTCCATCATTTATATAAAGTTTTTGTTTTTTTCGTAAATTTACCTTTACAATTGTAGAACCACTTTCTGCGACTAAAGCTCTCCCAGGTTCACAAATTATTTCAGGTAACTTTTCAAGTTTTAAGTTTTCTAAACTTTTTTTAATTTCATTAAAATAGCTATCCAAAGTCTGTGGAATTAGATCTGGATATATAGCTGGAAATCCACCACCAACATTAATATAGTCTGGGATAATTTTTGTTTTTTTAATTATATTTCCAATATCATTAATACCTTTAGCGTAAGAAATTGGATGCATACATTGAGATCCAACATGAAAGCTCAAACCAATTTTTTTGGAGTGTTGTTTTGCAAGCCTTAATAATCCAGCAGCTTCAGAACTTAATGCACCAAATTTCTTTGATAAATCTATTTCTGCGTGTTCATTTGAAACTGCTACTCTTACAAATAATTCTAAGTCTTTAGCATTTTTGGTAGTTTCAATAATTTTGATCAACTCATCTTTAGTATCTAGTGAAAAAGTTTTAACTCCATATTTAAAGTAAGCTTCTTTTATGTTTTCTCTACTCTTTACAGTGTGCATATATGAGCATTTAGCAGTTTGGCTAAAACTTTTTATAGTTTTTATTTCTTCAATTGATGCAACATCAAATTGCTCTACGCCACTTCCTATAATTTGTTCGATTACCAAAGGGTGTGGGTTAGTTTTTACTGCGTATAAAATTTTTCCAGGAAAATTTTTTATGAAATATTTAACTGCAGATTGAATAGAATTCTTTCTGATACAATAAACTGGTTTTTCAGGTTTCAGTTGATTAATTAAGTCCTCAACCGATTTAAATTTTTGCATTTAAAATGCCTCCAAAAAAAAATTTAATAAAAAAAAGCTTTTTACTTCTAAAAAACTTTAAAATTTCCTCCTATTAAGCCCATAGATTAATAATGTAAAGCAAATAATAGGTCTTGAATTGTGATAATAAATAACCATATCAATGTCATGAAAGAACAAATCGCCCTTAAAAACCTTAGTGATTTCGAGAATAAATCTCTACTAATAGTTGATGATGACAATCCATTTAGAGAAAGACTAGCGAGAGCAATGGAAAAAAAAGGATTTGAAGTTTTTCAAGCTGAGAGTGTACAAAAGGGAGTTGATTCAGTTAAGACAAGAAAACTAGGTTTTGCTGTTGTAGATCTTAGACTTGGAGATGGAAATGGCTTAGAGGTTGTAAAACAAATTCAATCAACAAATAATGATAGTAGAATTATCATGCTGACAGGATATGGAAATATTCCGACAGCAGTTGCTGCAATTAAAGAAGGTGCTATAGACTATTTAGCCAAACCAGCTGATGCTGAAGATGTTGAGAGAGCTTTATTGGCAGATCCTGATAAAAAAGCTGCTCCACCAGAAAATCCAATGTCTGCAGATAGAGTAAAATGGGAACATATACACAGAGTTTTCGAGCTATGTAATAGAAATGTTTCTGAAACTGCAAGAAGATTAAAAATGCATAGAAGAACTCTCCAAAGAATTCTATCTAAAAGATCACCTAGATAAATTTTCTAAGTTTAATAATTTGTTTTGTTATTATTGCTAAAATAATAATTTTGAAAATTTCAGCTAAAAGAAATGGTTTAGCCCCTAATGCAAAAATTGGTTTATCCCACCCAATAAGTGTTCCAAGCCATAATAATCCCAGAATATAAATTGTAGAAGTTGCAACTATAAGTTTAGTTAAAACTAATAAAAAACTATCTTTATTATTTATTTTTGAAGCTAAAAAACTAGCAGTTAAGAAACCAATTAAGTACCCCATAGTAGGACCGGTGAAGTACAAAAATCCAACACCTTTTTCGGGAGAATTTGAAAAAACTGGTAATCCCAAAATTCCCTCAAGTAAATACAAACTAACACTAGCTAATCCTATTTTATATCCTAAGCTTACTCCCAAAAACAACACAACAAACGTTTGCATGGTCATTGGAACAGGGTAAAAAGGTATTTTAATTTTTGCAGATATAGTTAAAGCAATTGAGCCAAGTATTATAGCAAATAAAGATTTAATTATTGTTGTTTGAGAAATATTTTTGGTTAATTCCATAAATTCATAATACTATTAATCTTAATAATAATCTAGCTATAAAAAATGTTCTTAGGTAAAGTATATTTTTTTATATACAGATTTTATTACCACTGTAATATTTAACTTAATCTAATGAATAAAATTCAAAAAACAGACCATTTTTACTTAATTGATGGTTCTGGTTATATATTTCGAGCATATTATGCATTACCACCATTAACTAGAAAAAGTGATGGACTGCCAGTAGGTGCTGTAAGCGGATTTTGCAGTATGCTTTTCAAACTTCTTGAAGATTCTAAATCAGATCAAAATTTACAAAAACCCACACATTTCGCAGTGATTTTTGACTCTGCAAGAAAAACATTTAGGAATGATATTTATAGTGACTATAAGGCTAATAGATCAGAAGCTCCCGACGATCTTGCTCCTCAGTTTGAATATATAAGAAAATCAGTACTAGCTTTTAACTTACCCTCAGTAGATCTTCCTAATTATGAAGCAGATGATTTAATAGCAACTTATGTAGACAAAATACTAAAAAAAGGTGCAAAAGTTACCATAGTTTCATCAGATAAAGATTTAATGCAGTTATACAAAAAAGGTGTTCGTATTTTTGATCCTATGAAAAATAAATTTATTTCAGAGGAGGATATAATGAATAAATTTGGAGTTGATGCATCAAAGGTGATCGATGTACAATCTCTTGCTGGCGATAGTAGCGATAATGTTCCTGGTGTGCCAGGTATAGGAGTTAAAACTGCTGCAGAATTAATTAATAGATATGGAACATTGGAAAAACTTTTAAAATCTGCTCATGAAATAAAACAAAATAAAAGAAGAGAAACATTAATAGAAAATAAAGATAAGGCACTGATTAGCAAACAACTTGTTACCTTGAAACAAGACTCTCCAACAAATAGAGAATTAAGTGAGTTTAAACTAAAGGATATAGATAAAGATAAATTATATAAATTTTTACGAGAGATGGAATTTAACAGATTATTAAGTTCTGTTATTTCAGCATATGGCGAACCCAAAATGACAAGTGCTTCAAATGAAGTGAAGATATCAGAAAAACAAAAACCAATAAATAATAAGAATTATCATTTAATTACTAATGCTAATCAAATAGATGAATGGATTAAAGAAGCTGAAGAAACAGGTGAGGTTGCTGTTGATACAGAAACAAGTTCACTAGATTGTCATCAGGCTGATTTAATTGGTGTTTCTCTATGTTCAAAAATTGGTAAAGCTTGCTACATCCCAATTGGTCATAAATCATCAAAAAATATTAATAAAGATATAGTAATAAAAAAATTGAAACCTTTATTAGAAGATCCAAGTGTAAAAAAAATTGGTCAAAATATAAAATTTGATTTTATAATTTTATTTAGACAGGGAATAACAATTTCCTCAATGGAGGATACTATGTTGATGTCGTATGTTTTGGATGCAGGAAAAAATAGACATAACATGGATACATTATCTGAAATTCATCTGGGTCATAAAACAATTTCTTTTAAAGAAATAGTTGGTACTGGAAAAAAAGAAATAAATTTTAGTGAAGTAGAAATTGATAAGGCAAAAGATTATGCAGCAGAAGATGCTGATATTACTTTTAGATTATATAAAAAGTTTATCAAAAATTTGAAATTAGAAAAATTGATCAATATTTATGAAATTTTTGAAAAACCATTAATTAAAATTCTTGCTTTTATGGAGATGGAAGGCATCGAAGTAGATAGCAAATTCTTAAAATCACTTTCTTCAAAATTTGAAAAAAAAATTAAAAATCTTGAAAAAGAGGTTTTTAAAATTTCTAAAAAAGAATTTAATATTGCTTCACCCAAACAATTAGGAGAAATAATTTATAACGATCTTAAAATTGCAGGATTAAAAAAAACTAAAAAAGGTAGTTTCGCAACAAGTGCAAGTGTTTTAGAAGACCTAGCATTTAAAGGACATAAATTCCCAAAAATAGTTTTGGATTGGAGACAAGTTTCAAAATTAAAAAATACTTATTCGGATTCATTGCCAGAACATATTAATCCTAACACCAAAAGAGTTCACACTTCATTTTTATTAGCAGCAACCACAACTGGTAGACTGGCATCAAGTGACCCTAATTTACAAAATATCCCAATAAAATCAGAGGATGGAAAAGATATTAGAAAAGCGTTTAAAGCCCAAAATGGTCATTTGTTAATTTCAGCAGATTACAATCAAATAGAAATGAGAATCTTGGCAGATTTAGCAGATGTAAAAGAACTTAAAAAAGCTTTTAAAAATAACGAAGACATCCATTCTTTAACAGCTAGTCAGATATTTAATATTGATATTAAAAAAATTGATCAAGATCAAAGAAGAAAAGCTAAAGCTATAAATTTTGGAATTATTTATGGAATTTCGCAATACGGTTTAGCAAAACAGATTAATGTTTCAAATTATGAAGCAGAAGAATTTCTAAATGCTTATTTTGCAAAATTTCCTGAAATCAAAGTTTATATGGAAAGTACAATTAAATTTTGTAGAAAAAGTGGTTATGTAAATAACATATTTGGTCGAAGATCTCATTTTAATGGAATTAATGATAAAAACTTTAATGTAAGAAATTTTCAAGAACGTGCAGCAATTAATGCACCTATTCAAGGATCAGCATCAGAAATTATGCGTTTAGCCATGATAAGATTAGACAAGAAATTATCTGATCAAAAAAATATTAAATCTAAAATGTTGTTACAGATTCATGATGAATTAATTTTTGAAGTTCCAAAAAATAATGAAAAGATAATGATTAAACTTATAAAAGATGAAATGACCAGTGTAGCAGAAAGTGATTATCATTCTTTTTCTACACCACTAACTGTTGATATAAATATAGGGGATAACTGGGGAATGCTTCACTAATTTTATAAGATTGCCCAATTTAGAACAATTTAGTATTTTTATATAAGTAATGAACAAACAAACCATAGCCTTAATTGATGATGATAGAAATATTCTAACTAGTTTAAGTATAGCCCTGGAAAAAGAAGACTTCAAAGTTCAAACTTATATAGATGGAGAAAGTGCGTTAATCGGTTTAACTCGCACTCCACCAGATTTAGCAGTAATTGATATTAAGATGCCTAAAATGGATGGTGAAGAATTACTAAAAAGACTTAGAAAAAAAACTTCTATGCCAGTAATTTTTTTAACATCCAAAGATGATGAAATTGATGAGTTATTAGGACTAAAGTTAGGTGCTGATGATTTTGTTAAAAAATCAGGAGGCTTTTATGAGATGGGAAAATATTTAAAAAAAATTCAAAAAAGAAAGACTCTTTAATTGAGACTGCATATGAAAATAATGTTCCAATTTTTTG
>JACWEP010000040.1 GCA_014653375.1 Pelagibacterales bacterium SAG-MED48
AACAAGATGGATATTTTACAAACTTAGAGGGAAAAATACAAAAATGTAACAAAGCATCTTATCCCCCAGGTGATGCTAAAGAAGATTGGCAAATAATTAATGAGCTTGCAGAATTTATGAATAATCGAAAGTTATTTAACGATAAAGATGAATTAGAAAGTAGCATGTTTAATTACCTTAATTTACAAAAAGAAAAACAAAGTAATGAAAGTGATCAAACTAATATTTCTGAAAAACAAAATTTTATAAATGAAAATTTAAAAATTTCATTTAAAGATTATTATTTTTCTAATGTTATTGCCAGATCTTCAAAAACAATGATTGAATGCAATAATGCAAAAATTAATTTTAAATCTACAGGCACCGAAGGTTAAAATGGAATATTTAAGTATTATTTTTCAGGAAGTTTATAAAATACTATTTTTATTAGTGCCTGTTCTAGTCTCTGTTGCTATGATAGTTTGGCTAGATAGAAGAGTTTGGGCTTTTGTGCAAAAAAGACAAGGTCCAAATGTGGTTGGTCCTTTTGGTTTGCTACAATCACTTGCTGATGCTTTAAAATATATATTTAAAGAAATTATTATTCCATCAAGTTCTAATAAAGTAATTTTTATCTTGGCCCCAATAGTTACAATGACACTAGCATTAATTGCTTGGGCAGTTATTCCGTTTAGTGCAACTCAAGTATTAGCAGATATCAATGTTGGTGTGCTTTATTTATTTGCTGTTTCTTCTCTTGGTGTTTATGGAATTATCATGGGTGGGTGGGCATCAAATTCAAAGTACCCTTTTTTAGGAGCAATTCGATCTGCAGCTCAAATGGTATCCTATGAGGTCTCAATAGGTGTAATAATTATTAATGTTTTGTTATGTGTTGGATCACTTAATCTTAACGATATTGTTATTGCTCAAAAAAATTTGTGGTTTGTTATTCCATTGTTTCCAATGTTTGTTATTTTTTTTATTTCTGCTTTAGCTGAAACTAACAGACCTCCATTTGATTTACCAGAAGCTGAGGCAGAGCTTGTAGCAGGTTATCAAACAGAATATTCAGGCATGATGTATGCAATGTTTTGGCTGGGTGAATATGCAAATATTCTTTTAATGTGTGCAATGGGAGCTATATTATTTTTAGGTGGATGGTTATCACCTGTTGATATGTACCCTTTTACTCTTGTACCAGGTGCAATTTGGCTGATATTTAAGATATTATTATTATTTATATTATTTGCTTTAGTTAAAGCTATAGTTCCAAGATATCGATATGATCAATTAATGAGATTAGGTTGGAAAGTTTTTCTTCCATTATCATTAATTTGGGTGGTTTTAACATCAAGTTATCTGTTTTATTTCAACCTTTTGCCTGTGAATTAATTATGAAAATTTCGAGATTTTTAAAAACTATATTTATGGCCGATTTTGCAAGTGGCTTATTTATTGCTATTAAAGAAGTTTTTAAATCAAAAAAAACTATTAATTATCCTTTTGAAAAAGGAAAAATTAGTCCACGATATAGAGGTGAGCATGCATTAAGAAGATATCCTGATGGAGAAGAGAGATGTATTGCTTGTAAGCTATGTGAAGCTGTTTGTCCTGCACAAGCAATTACTATCGAGTCATCTCAACGAGAAGACGGAAGTAGAAAAACTACCAGATACGATATTGATATGATGAAATGTATTTACTGTGGTCTATGTGAAGAGTCTTGTCCTGTAGATGCGATTGTTCAAGGTCCAAATTTTGAATTTTCTACAGAAACTAGAGAAGAACTTTATTATACAAAAGAAAAACTTTTAGATAATGGAGATAGATGGGAGAATATCTTAGCAGCAAATATTAAAGCTGATAATCCATATAGATAGTAGATGATCGCTCATTCCATTTTCTTTTATACTTTTTCAATTATTGCTGTCATTTCTGCAATAATGGTTACGGTTTCTAAAAATACTGTTCACTCTGTTTTTTTCTTAATCTTAGATTTTATAAGTATATCTTGTCTTTTTATTATGATTGGTGCTGAGTTTTTGGGCATGATAATGTTAATTGTTTATGTTGGTGCAGTAGCCGTATTATTTTTATTTGTTGTC
>JACWEP010000041.1 GCA_014653375.1 Pelagibacterales bacterium SAG-MED48
TCCATATTTGTGACATTGAAGAGCAACATCTTCTGCAGAATAACTACTTCCTAAAACAAATCGGGAGAAGAAGAAGAAATAAAAAAAGGTGATGTAGTCTATATTTCTGCAAATGCAAAACATGCGGTAAGAAATAATGAAAAAGAAACTTTAGAATTTTATTGGATTTTTCCAACAGATCGTTTTTCTGAAGTTGAATATCTATACTAATCTATTCCAAGTTGTTTTTTTCGCTGGCCTACCCATGTTCTAATTAAATTATCAAATATTAATCCAATAAAGGCAACACAAAGACCAAGTGTCAATCCTATGCCAGCACCTTTTTTATCAGATAAAGCTTTTAAAATATATTGTCCCAAATCTTCCGTTCCAATAAAAGCGCCTATAATTACCATGAATAAAGCAAATACTATGGTTTGATTTAAACCAAGCATCATGTGAGGAAAAGCTAGAGGAAACTCTATTTTAAATAATCTCTGGAATTTTGTTACACCTGACATTGTTGCTGCATCATGTAAAGCAGTTGGAACACTTCTAAGACCTTCAATAGTATATCTTGTTGCTGGTATAGTAGCATAAACAATCACTGCAATTAAAACTGAAGTATCAGTTATTCCAAAAAGCATCATGACAGGAATTAAATATACAAATGATGGAAAGGTTTGAAAAATATCACACACTCCTAACATAAAGCTCGCTGAATTTTTATTTTGAAAACACAATGTTCCAACTGTGAATCCAATTATACAAGATATAATAACTCCAAAAGTTGCCATGTAAGTTGTCACTAATGCTCTGTCCCACCATGGACTTAAAGCTATAA
Organism: Pelagibacterales bacterium SAG-MED48; assembly: GCA_014653375.1. Classification (GTDB taxonomy): domain Bacteria; phylum Pseudomonadota; class Alphaproteobacteria; order Pelagibacterales; family Pelagibacteraceae; genus Pelagibacter. The sequence goes on from JACWEP010000041.1 coordinate 824, forward strand.
ACAATGTTAATCCACAAACAACTAAAGCAGAACGAATGCCGCCTATTATATATCCTGCCCCAACAACTAAAACTAATGTAGCTACAGCAGGCATTCTTAAATACAAAGCTCTCATTGGCTGAAGTACATCTACAATCAACCAAGTATTAAATGCTTTTATATACACGAAGAATGTATCAAAAATCCAATCAACACCTTTATTCCAAAAATCAGCTGTTGAAATTCCTTTATTGTGTGGAACTTCAAAAAGATAATTAAATCCTTCTTTAAAATAAAAAGATCCTAAGTAGGCAAATAAAATTCCTAATATTATTGATGCTGTGAAAAAGAATGTATTTTTATGACGTTGAAAAAAAGTCAAGTTACCAAAATAATCAATTTGCTTATTAGCCCAAGCTAATGACATTTTATCTAACAATATAGCAATTAAGCTAATACATAATCCCGCTTCTAATGCTAACCCAATGTTCAACTGATTTAATGCTAGTAATAAATTAAATCCCAAACCTTTCGCTCCAATAAAAGCTGAAATTACTGCCATAGAAAAACACACCATGATGACTTGGTTAACCCCAATTAAAATATCTCTTCTTGCAGTAGGAATTAATACTTTTGTCATTAATTGCCAATTATTACATCCACTCATCCTGCCTGCTTCGATGACTTCTTGAGGTATTCCTCTTAGTCCTAGTAAAGTTAACAGTATCATTGGTGGTACTGCAACAACCATAGTTATAATTACTGCCGCATGATCGCCAACTCCAAAAAGTACAATTGCTGGAACTAAAACTGCATACTGAGGCATTGTCTGCATTACTAAAAGTATTGGATATAAAGCTTTCTCAACTCTTTTACTTTTAAATGCTGCAATACCTAAACTTAAACCAAAAACAAATGACAATGGTGCTGCAACCAATATAAAAGAAAGTGTTTGCATTGAAGGTTTCCATTGACCAAAAATGGAAATGTAAATCATCACTAATGCAGCAAATAATGCCAGTCCTTTACCATTAAGCTTATAAGCTAATATCGTTGCTCCTGCTGCTACGATCGTCCATGGCGA
>JACWEP010000042.1 GCA_014653375.1 Pelagibacterales bacterium SAG-MED48
GTTAGGAGATATTCATATCGCAGAACCTGGTGCATTAATTGCATTTGCAGGTGCTAGAGTTATACAAGGAACTGTTAAGGAAGAATTGCCTGAAGGATTTCAGAAAAGTGAATATGTTGAAAAAACAGGTTTTGTTGATTTAATCGTTGAGCGTAAAGATCTTGCATCAAAAATAGGAACTTTATTATCAATATTGTTAAAGCAAAATTCTGCTATAAGTTCTGAGCAAAATGAAACTTCAGAAGATAGTCAGTCGCTTACAAGAGCTGCATCCTAAAGAAATTGATCTAAGTTTAGATCGTATTCAAAATCTCTGTAAAAAATTAGGAAACCCTCAAGATAAAATAAAAGCAATTTCAATTGTAGGAACTAATGGAAAGTATTCAACAATCCAAGCAATGTTTGCTATTTTAAAACAAGCAGATATTAAATGTAATATTTACACTAGCCCTCATATCAAAAGTATTAATGAAAGGTTTGTTTTTAATAACCAAGAACTTAGTGATGAAGAGCTAGCAGGCTTATTTGAAGAAATTGAAAGTTCTAATAATAATGAACCCATTACTTTTTTTGAAATACTCACTGCAGCTTATTTTTTAAAATCTTCACAATATCCAGACAATATAAATTTGATAGAAACTGGCTTATTTCATAGGTTTGACGCTACAAATATCCTTAAAGATAATCTGGCTAGTATTGTAACTTCTATTGGCCTTGATCATTTAGACTGGCTACCTGAAAATGAACAAACTGTTAAAAAAATCATTTATGAAAAAACTTCAACTCTTTTAAATTCTAATATCATTGTTGCAAAACAAGGTTCTGAGGAAATTATAGAAAGTATTAAAAAAAATATCTCAAACAATAATTCAAATAAATTATTTCATAATGAAGATTATAGTTTTGCAATTAAAGAAAATGATTTCTTTTATTATGAAGATCAATTAGGTGGAATAAAATTACCGATGCCAAATGTTAAGGGTCAATTTCAATTAGAAAATATCTCAACTGCTATTGCAACTCTTAGAGCTTTAGAAGATTTTAATATAAAAGATGAACATATTCAAAAAGGTATTACAAAAATAAATAGTATTGCAAGATTGCAAGAAATAAAATCTGGCAAACTTAAAGAACTTGCAAAAAATCATCAACTTTTTGTTGATGGCTCACACAATCCTTTAGGGGCAAAAGTATTAAATGAATATTTAGAAAGTTTAAATTGTAATAAACACATTATTTTAGGAATGATGGCAAACAAAGACCATAACGAATATATGAGTTACTTTAAGGATGTTAAAACCTTGACCACTATAGATATCCCTAATCAACCTCAATTAAAGGAAAAGACCTTAAAGATAAGCTAAATAGCTACACAAACATCAATTATAAAGAAAGTGTCGAGGAAGCTATTAGGTCAATTCCAGTCAAGGAAAACGACATTATCCTTATTACTGGATCTCTTTATCTTGCTGGAGAAATATTGAACTTAAATTAGATATTTTTTTCTAAAAATTCTTTCATGTGACTTTCAGGTACTCCACCAACTTTTCTATCTACTTCAACACCTTTTTTGTAGATGATAACTGTTGGCACACCTCTAATTCCTGCAGCACTTCCAGTATTAATTCCACCATCTTCGATGTCTGCGTAATAGAAACCAGCTTTATCTTTGTATTCATTTGAAAGCTTAGTCATTACAGGAATAAGGGCTTTGCATGGCCCACACCAAGCTGCACTAAACTGAACAACCGAAATATCTTCGTTTTTTATTTTACTATCAAAATCTTCGTCTTTGAAATCATTGAGCATATATCTGATATAATTGATTCATTTGATTATTCAATGGGCAAAAAGAG
>JACWEP010000043.1 GCA_014653375.1 Pelagibacterales bacterium SAG-MED48
GATAGTTCAATTGATATGTATGTGCGTGGCTTTACTAAAACTGATAGTTGGAATGAAATGCTTGCTGTAAAAGAAAGACTTGCGATTGAAATTAAACAAATTGTAGAAAAAAATAATGCATCTTTTGCTTTTCCGAGTCAGTCGATTTATATCGAAAAAAAATGATTGCAATTTTTTATTTAATTTTACAAATTTTAAAACTTTATTCTTATGTTGTAATTGCAAATGTATTAATAAGCTGGTTAATAGCTTTTAATGTTTTGAATACTCAAAATAGATTTGTTTACTCAATTTTAGAGCTTACTCATCGACTAACCGACCCATTATTATACAGAATTAGACGTTTCTTACCTGATTTAGGCTCACTTGATATATCTCCAATAATCCTTCTTTTATTGATTTGGTTTATTGAAATGTGTATGAAGCTCTACATTGCACCAATGATTTTTTAAAAAAGAGATATGATTTTAATAGATGGAAAAAAATTAGCAGCTGAACTTAGAGAAGAATTAAAACAAGAAGTATCCGAGTTAAAAACTAAATATAATAAAGTTCCTGGATTGACAGTAATTTTAATTGGAGACATGGCTCCTAGCCAAATTTATGTTCGTAACAAAGAAAAATCAGCAAATGAAGTTGGTTTGAAGTCTGAGGTGATTAAATATCCTGATACGGTTGAGGAAAAAACTATTTTAGATAAAATTGAAGAGCTAAACAATAATGATAGTATTTCTGGAATTTTAGTTCAGCTTCCACTTCCAAAACATATTGATAAACAAAAAGTTATTGAAACTATAACTCCTTCAAAAGATGTAGATGGATTTCATCCAATGAATGTTGGAAATTTATCATCAGGTTATGAAAGTTCAGTGCCTTGTACTCCACTTGGGTGTTATTTAATGATTAAAAAAATTGAACCAAACTTAAGTGGTAAAAAAGCAGTAGTTGTTGGTAGATCTAATTTAAATGGAAAACCAATGACACAGCTTTTGCTTAAAGAAAATTGTACTGTAACTATTACTCACTCAAGAACAAAAGATTTAAAAGCTGAATGTTTAGAGGCAGATATTATTGTTGCAGCCGTAGGTATACCAGAACTAGTTAAAGGTGACTGGGTTAAAAAAGATGCAATTGTAATTGATGTTGGAATTAATAAAACAGAAAATGGTTTAGTAGGTGATGTTGCATTTGATGAAGTTTCAAAAGTTGCAAAAGCTTTAACACCTGTTCCTGGTGGAGTAGGGCCAATGACAATTGCATGTTTATTAAAAAATACAATTGATTGCTTTAAAAGATCTCAAAAATAGAAATACTTAAATAATTAAGAATTTTCTAATTTTTTTCTTTCTAATTTTTACGTATAACTCTCTATTAATTGCTATGGATAAAAAACCCTATCATCATCTACCAGATGGAACTTTTAGAAATCCAGAAGGATCACCAGTGAGAACAGGTAAGGCGAGGTTTTCATATACACAATTCATTAAATTAAAAAAGAAGCTTGATATGACTGTTCCAAAAGAACACGTTATCGATAAAGAAAAAGTTTTATCTGATTTAGAAAAATACAAGAGTAAAGATTATATCGCCTGGATTGGCCATGCCACTTACTTAATTAAACTTGGAGATACAACAATTATAACTGATCCTGTATTTTCAAAAAATGCAGGTCCTTTAATTTTTGGTCCAGATAGATTTACTGAGCCTGCCCTAAATTTAAACGAAATTCCAAAAACTGATTTATTGTTATTAACACATAATCATTATGATCATCAAGATATGGGCACCATTAGAAAATTTCCATTTAAAGATTCAAAAGT
>JACWEP010000044.1 GCA_014653375.1 Pelagibacterales bacterium SAG-MED48
TTTATAATGAAGAACCTTGTAAAAATACTTACTAAAAAAAAATTTAAAATTGCTTTTGCTGAATCCTGTACTGGTGGGATGCTTGCTTCAGAAACAACTTCAATAAGTGGAGCATCAAAAGTATTTAGTCTAGGTCTTGTTACTTATTCAAATCAAGCAAAAATAAGTGTTTTAAGAGTAAACAAAAGTATTATTCAAAAATATGGTGCTGTAAGCCCTCAGTGTTGTGAGGCTATGGTTAAAAATTTAGCAAAAATTTCTAAAGCTCAAATTAATGTTTCAATTACTGGCATTGCTGGACCTAATGGTGGAACAAAATCTAAACCTGTAGGATTAGTTTATATTGGAGTGAAAAAAAATAATAAAATTCTGATTACTAAAAATCTATTTAAACAAAAAAGTAGAAAAGCTATTCAGAAAGCTACAGTTAAAAGAACTATAAGAATTATAAAATCTTTAATTTAAAGATATTATTTAGATATAAAACTTATTGTTATCAGAGACTTTCAGCTTTTTTCTGAAAAGCATCGGCAATTTTATTTAAACCAAATTGAAAAGATTTTGTCATAATTAAATTTAAAAACTTATTTTTAATTTCAAAATCAACATCAAATCGTACTTCAGTATAATTTTCTTTTTGTATAAATTTCCAGTTGTTTTCAAGATGTTTTAAAGGTCCACCAATATTAGTTACATGTATTGAGTCGTTTTTTTTATCATATCGAACATCACTTTTATAAGTATCTACAAATGGTTTTCTGCCAATAGTAAGATCTGCGATTATTGCTATCTCATCCTCTTTATCTTCTTTTTCATAAACTTTTGAATCTATACAAAAAGGGATGAACTCAGGATATTTTTCAATATCTAAAACAAAATTTATTAATTTTTGTTTTTCACGATTTATCTGCCTAGTTACTGAGGCTTTAGGCATTAATTATTTTTTAATCTATTTTGTTGAAGTTTAGCAAAATCTTCGTCTGCATGATAAGACGATCTTGTAAGAGGTGAAGATGACACTAATAAAAATCCTTTTGATTTTGCAATATTTTCTAACTCTTTAAATTCATCCGGGTGATAATATCTACTTAATGGATGATGTTTTGGAGAAGGCTGTAAATATTGACCTATGGTTATAAAATCTACATCTGCAGATCTTAAGTCATCCATTACTTGAATTAATTCATCCTTATCTTCACCAAGTCCAACCATTAAACCAGATTTAGTAAATACCCTTTTATTAATTTTTTTAACATTTTTCAAAAGTTCTAAAGATCCAAAATATCTCGCACCTGGTCTTACTTTTAAATAAAGACGTGGTACTGTTTCAATGTTGTGATTAAACACATCTAAATCTGCCTCTAAAATTTTTTTATAAGCGTCCCCTTTTCTTAAGAAATCTGGTGTTAAAACTTCAATAGAGGTTTTAGGATTTTTTTTCCTGGTTGCGTTTATAACTTCATAAAAATGATTTGAGCCACCATCATCTAAATCATCTCTATCAACTGAAGTAATAACAACATGTTTTAAATCTAATTTACTTACAGCATTTGAAATTTTGTAAGGTTCAAATGGATCTAATTTTTCTGGCTTTCCAGTTTTTACATCACAAAACGCGCATGCTCTTGTACAAGTATCACCCATTATCATAAAAGTTGCGTGTCTTTTACTCCAACATTCTGTGATATTTGGGCAATTAGCTTCCTGACATACGGTTACTAAATTATTTTGATTAACAACAGTTTTTGTTAAAAAGAATTCTTTGCTATTCGACAACTTAGATCTTAT
>JACWEP010000045.1 GCA_014653375.1 Pelagibacterales bacterium SAG-MED48
CATTTAATTTTATTTTTTAATCTCTTCACGATATTAGTAACATTTGTGACAGGATTTTGTCTCTTTTTAATAGAGTTTGAAATTTCCTTACAAATTGCACTACCAACTACTAATCCGTCTGCTTTTTTAAGAGATTTTATTGTTTTTTCGGTAATCCCAAATCCTATAACAACATTTTTAGATTTATTTTGATTCTTAATTTTACTGTATCTTTCAAGTATCTTTTTAGAAGAAACTTTTAGTTTCCCCCCAGTAGTTGAAAGCATACTGATATAATAAATCATATCATGAGAGTCTTTGATAATTTTTTTTAATCTTACAGCTGATGTTGTGGGAGAGACTAGTTGAATAAAGTTAATTTTCTTTTTTTTACATTTAGCAGCAAATTTTTTATTTTCAGGATAAGGGAGATCTACAACAATTAAACCGTCAACTTTTACATTTTTACATTTTTCTAAAAATTTATTCTCATTATATTGAAAGATCATATTGTAATAACCCATCAAAATAATTGGTTTAGTTTTTTTTGATTTTTTAAATTCTTTAGCAATTGAAAAAACGTCATTAATTTTAATGCCATTTTTAATTGCCCGATAAGCACTAGTTTGAATTTGACCTCCATCAGCAATTGGAGTGTTGTGAGGAAAACCTAGTTCGCAAATATCTGCGTAGTTAGAAATTGATTTAAGTATTTCCAGTGACTTTTTTTTAGTATTATCTCCAGCAACTGTGTACGTCAGTAATGCAGGTCTATTTTCAATTTTTGCTCTTTTAAATGCTTGATTTATTAAAGAAGCCATTATTTTTTACCCAATCTTTCTCTTAAAATATCCCTATCTTTTTTGGCATCTCCACATGAATTGACGATGATGATGGTGTCCTTACTTAGTTTGGGTGCTATTTTAATAGCTTCTGCAAATGCATGACTAGGCTCTAAACTTGGATTTATATTTTCATGTTTTGTAACTATTACATGAGCATCAAGAGCTTCTTCGTCTGTAGCATAAGTGTATCTTGCTCTTTTAGTGTCTTTTAAAAAGCAATGAATAGGACTGACTCCTGGATAATCTAGTCCTGCACTAATAGATTCGGTCTCATTTATTTGTCCCTCATTATTTTGACAAAGGTAAGAAGCTGCTCCATGTAAAATTCCAATTTTAGCATTTCTACTCAATGGTGCTGCATGAAGTTTTGATTTTTTCGGTCCACCAGCCTCAACACCGATTAACTCAATTTGTTTTTTATCATAATCAATAAATTCACTCCAAAAACCATAGGCAGAACTTCCACCACCCACACAGTTAATTAATTTTATTTTATTAGGAATTTTTTTAAATTCTGATTTCAATTGTACTTTTAATTCTCTAGAGATTTGTGCTGTACTCCAACCACAGATTTTAACAAATATATTTGGACCAACGGTGCTTCCAACACACATGTGAGTGTTGTCACAATTAGATACCCAATACCTCATACATTCACTGACAGCATCAACCAGTGTTTGGCTACCTGAATAAACTGGGACTATTTCAGCCCCATTTTTTTTTCATTTCATCACAGTTAGGTTTTTGTCTTTTTATATCCTTTGCTCCCATGAATATTTTACATTTAAGACCAAATTTTTTAGCAGCCATGCTTAGCATTTTTCCAGCATAACCAGCGCCTGTATCACCAACGATATATTTCTTACCCATTGCTTTACAAATTAAAGCAT
>JACWEP010000046.1 GCA_014653375.1 Pelagibacterales bacterium SAG-MED48
GTAAAAGAATTCACTACAACTAAAGCGATAGGTAAAAGAGGTTATTTAGCTGATATTGGATTAGTTCCATTAGATAAGAAGTTGTATAAAACAACTAGATCTAATGCGAAAGATCTAGTTGCAATGGCTGATTAATTAAATCTGGTTAACAAATAAAGATTAAGGGGTCTTTTTAGACCCCTTTTTTTTAAGAAGGTGTAAAATAAAACTTTAGGAGATTCTTTGAACTTAGTCATATTCATCTTTATAGTACTTCTTGGTTTTACTAGTTACTATTTTGGAAGAAAAAAAGCATACACAATTCAATCAACTAATAAAAGATTAACAGCGCTCCCACAATTCTATGGATACTATCTTGCTATATGGTGTGCTATTCCAGCATTTATTATTTATTCTTTATGGGCAATTTTTGAACCAACGATCGTAAAACTATTAATTTTAAGTGACTATGCAAATCAAGGTTATCTCGATGACGAATTAAATTTAATTTATGAAAAGACAAAAGCACTTTCACGTGGTCAATTTACAGGAGAGGTTACATCTTTTATCCAAACATCTTCAGAAAAATATTTAAATCTTCGTTCAATAGCTCAAAGCTCAAAAGTTGTTATAGTTTTATGTATTATTATTGCTTCTGTAGCTTATGCATACAAAAGAATCTCATCGAATAATCGAACAAGAGAACCAGTAGAAAAGTTTTTTAACGCAGTTTTATTTACTGCTTCTTTAGCTGCAATTTTAACTACTGTTGGAATTGTCTTTTCATTGATATTTCAAACAATAGATTTTTTTAAAGTAATCCCTTTTTTTGACTTTGTTTTTGGAACACATTGGTATCCTGCAAAAGCTTTTGTAAGAGACTCCTCTGAGGCTTTGGATCCATCTATGTATTCAGATACTTTTGGTGCGGTTCCAATTTTTGCAGGTACTTTTTTTATAGCTTTCATTGCAATGTGTGTTGCTATCCCAATTGGACTAATGAGCGGAATATATTTAGCTGAGTATGCATCATATAAAGTGAGACAGTACGCTAAACCTTTAATAGAGATCTTAGCAGGTATACCAACAGTGGTTTATGGTTTTTTTGCAGCTTTAACTGTTGGACCATTTTTAAAAGATATAGGAACTGCAATGGGACTAGAAGTATCTGCTGAGAGTGCTCTTGCTGCTGGTGGAGTGATGGGAATTATGATTATTCCATTTATATCTAGTCTTAGTGACGATGTTATTACAAGTGTTCCTCAAAGTCTTAGAGACGGAAGTTATGCAATGGGTGCAACTAAATCAGAAACAATTAAAAAAGTTATTTTTCCTGCAGCCTTACCTGGAATTGTTGGATCAATATTATTAGGTGTTTCAAGAGCAATAGGTGAAACAATGATTGTAGTGATGGCATCTGGATTAGCTGCGAACTTAACTTTAAATCCACTAGAGTCTACCTCAACAATTACTGCACAAATTGTTGTCATTTTAATTGGTGACCAAGCATTTGGAGATCCAAAAACGCAAGCTGCATTTGCTTTAGGTATGTCATTATTTATAGTGACTTTGTGTTTAAACATTGTGGCTTTAAGAGTAGTTAAAAAATATAGAGAAAAATATGAATAAAAATAAAGAAAAACTGTTAGCAAAAAGATATTCCTCAGAAAAAAGATTTCAGTTTTTGGGTAAAAGTGCAATTTTTAT
>JACWEP010000047.1 GCA_014653375.1 Pelagibacterales bacterium SAG-MED48
TCTCTTTTCTTAGGGACATAGGTAAACATTTTACAATTAATAGAATGTTAACTTTTGATAGTGTAAAATTAAGGTTAGATAGAGAACAATCATTAAGCTACATGGAATTTAACTATATGATCCTGCAAGCCTATGATTTTCTAGAGTTAAACAAAAAAGAAAATTGTGTTTTACAAATAGGTGGCTCAGATCAGTGGGGTAATATTATTAACGGTGTTGAACTTATCAAGAGATATTCTAATAAACAAAGTTATGGTTTAACAACGCCCTTAATTACTTTAGCTACAGGTGCTAAAATGGGAAAATCTGAAAATGGAGCAATTTGGCTGGATGAAAAATTTCTATCTGCTTATGACTATTGGCAATTTTGGAGAAACACAGATGATAGAGATGTTGTAAAATTTTTGAAAAATTTTACAGATATGAAAATAGAAGATATTAAGAAAGCTGAAAATCATAATATTAATGATTTAAAAATACTTTTAGCTAATGAAACAACCTCAATGCTTCATGGTGAAGATGCTGCAAAAAATTCAGAACAAGCTGCTAAAGAAGCATTTTCAGGTAATTCACTAGGATCAAATTTACCCTCTATAAAGATTAATTCAAAAAACATTGATGATAAATTAGATATAATTGATCTAGTCGTTCTTTCCAAATTAGAAAATTCCAAAAGTGAAATAAGAAGATTAATTAAAGGTAAAGCGATAAAAATTAATGATAAAGTTATATCTGATGAAAAATTAATTATTACGAACGAATTTTTTAAAGAGAACTATCTTAAGCTTTCTATTGGAAAAAAAAGACATTTAAAAATTGAATTAAATTAATTTTTTTTAATCTTTTCTAATGTCCTAGTTATAAATCTTGGAGTTAATGTTTTTATTGGATTTACAGTTGTTTCAAGTTTTTTTTGAGGACCCTTCACTTTAAAACTTACTCCAAAAACACCTTCACCAGCTTTCTTTCCAATAAGTAAATCTCCAATTAATGGAATTGAAGCAATGGATCTATTAATTGTAGTCGCTGGAACCAATGTGCCTCTTAAACTAACTATATTATTTTCTGAAATATAACCGTCAATTAAAATAGATATTGCTGGTCCAATTGCATACAATTCTTTAATTGTCATAACTTTATTTTTATTTGTAAAATTCATTTCAAAATCTGTAAACCTAATACCTTCTCCGGTTAGTAAATCTGCTATTCCTTGGAGAGAGGCAAGAGCCAGTAACTTTGCTAATGCTGGAATTTCTTTAACTTTAAAATTATCAATAATCAATTTTGAATTTGAAATGCCCTTTTTTTTGGAAGAATAAAAATCTAAATATCCTTCATCACTATCTTCGAAACCTTTTATAAATTTGTATCTTTTTACAAGTGGCTTAGCTCTAGATGAGAATAGAGTAGTAATTTTTTCACCTTCTTTAGTGCTTATTGTAAATGTTAAATTTTCATTATTTGCAAATAATGCCGATATATTAGCTTCAGATATTTTGTTATCAACAATTCCAAGCTTACCATTTAAATTTTTAATAATGTTATCTTTATCAAGATAAACATCAGACAAATTTATTTTTATATATATATTTTCCTTAAAAATATCTAGTTGCTGATCATTATTACTTTTCAATAAGTTCGTAATAAGACTATCGGCATTT
>JACWEP010000048.1 GCA_014653375.1 Pelagibacterales bacterium SAG-MED48
TTATATAGAAGATTACCAAAAAGAGGCTTTAACCCTATTTCAAGAGTTAATATAGCAATAATGAATCTTGAAAAAATTCAATTTTTTATTAATGAAAAAACTATTAATCCAACTGAGACAATTAATATTGAGATGCTTAAAAAACTAAAATTAATCAATAAAAATTCTCAAAAATTAAAAATCCTTGGTACAGGTGAAATTAAAGATAAAGTAAATATAGAGGCCGATTTAGCATCTAAATCAGCAATAGAAAAACTAGAAAAAATTAGTGGATCTATTCAATTGAAAAAGTAATCAATTTCAATGAGCGCTTCATCATCTACTAACGATTTAAGAAATAGAATATTATTTACCATATTTATTCTTGCGGTTTATAGGTTTGGAACTTTTGTGCCTTTACCAGGCATTGATCCTGAGCAACTTAAAATAATGATGGAAGGTAATCAAAAAGGATTACTGGGTATGTTTAACGTTTTTGCAGGTGGTGCCGTTAGTAGAATGGCTATTTTTGCTTTAGGTATTATGCCGTACATTTCATCTTCAATTATAATTCAACTATTAACTGGTGTTTCTGACTATTTTAAAAATTTAAAAGCACAAGGAGAAATCGGTAGGGCCAAAATTACACAAATAACAAGGTATGGAACAGTTATATTAGCTACTGTACAAGGTTATGGATTGTCAGTTGGCCTAGAATCTTCGGCTGATTTGGTGATTAATCCAGGTTCTTTTTTTAAAATTACGACTGTAACAACTATTGTTGCTGGCACAATGTTTCTAATGTGGCTAGGTGAACAAATAACCCAAAGAGGTATAGGTAATGGTATATCTTTAATTATCTTTGCAGGTATTGTTGCTGAAATACCAAGAGCATTAGTTACAACATTTGAACTTGGAAGAACAGGTGCTGTATCTACATTTATGATTTTGGCAATATTTGTTTTATTAATTCTTACAATTTTATTTATAGTATTTATGGAAAGAGCATTAAGAAAAATACTTATTAATTATCCAAAAAGACAAATGGGGAATAAAATGTATGGTGGAGAGTCTTCACATTTGCCATTAAAAATTAATCAAGCAGGTGTTATTCCTGCTATTTTTGCTTCGGCACTTTTATTATTACCTGTAACGTTTTCAAATTTTTCTTTTTCTAACAATGAAACATTCTTAAATTTGAGCGCATATTTTACCCAAGGACAACCACTTTACATGTTGTTATATGGATCGGGAATAATATTTTTTACATTCTTTTATACATCTATTACTTTCAATCCTACAGAGACAGCAGACAATTTAAGAAAATATGGTGGTTTTGTTCCAGGTATTAGACCTGGAGAAAGTACAGCGCTTTATATTGAAAATATTTCATTAAAATTAACGACGATCGGTGCATTATATTTAACATTAGTATGTTTAATGCCAGAATTTTTAATTGCAAATTATCCTATCCCATTTTATTTAGGGGGTGCTTCAGTTCTGATTGTTGTGGTTGTTGCTATTGATACTGTAACACAAATTCAAACAAGATTAATGAGTTCTCAATACGAGCAATTAATCAAGAAAACAAAATTTGGTAATAAGTAAGTGAATATTATTTT
>JACWEP010000049.1 GCA_014653375.1 Pelagibacterales bacterium SAG-MED48
GACATAGGATGTGGCGGTGGACTTCTATCTGAACCAATGACAAGATTAGGAGCTAGCGTAACAGGTATAGATGCATCTGATAAAAATATTAATATTGCTAAATTACACGCAAAAAAAAATAAACTTAATATCAAATATCTGTGCTCATCTCCTGAAAAACTTAAAATTAAAAAAAAATTTGATGTGATTTTAAATATGGAAATAATTGAACATGTTGAGGATATAAATTTTTTTATAAGATCTTGTTCAAAACTGCTTAAAAAAAATGGCCTAATGTTTGTTGCAACTCTTAATAAAACATTAAAGTCATATATTTTTGCAATTATTGGTGCAGAGTATATTTTGAGATGGCTTCCAATAGGCACTCATGAATGGGAAAAGTTTGTAACACCTAAAGATCTTAAAAGTATTTTACTAAAAAATAATTTAAAATTAGATAGATTAGATGGAATGAATTTTAATATAATCAAAGATGAATGGAGTGTGTCCACAGATACATCTGTAAATTATATTGCAAAATTTATAAAAATTTAATTATCTTTATCTTCAATCCAGGGTATCATTTGAGTATCAATCCCCTCTTCTTTTAATTCATTAAGATCTTTTTTGGAGGCATTTCCATATATTCCTTTAGATTTCTTTTTCTTATCATAATGGATAGATCGTGCTTCATAAGCAAAATTTTCACCAACATACTTAAAATTATCTTTAATAAATTTTTGATAATTTTTAATAGTTTTTTTTACATTTTCATATTTGGTTAACTCCATAATATTATTTAAATTTTTTTTATTATTTATTAACGTTGGAGCCATTAGTGTTTTGTCCACTTTTAAAGAATTACAATTATAACAAATTAATAATTTTTTTTTTTTTAATTTTTCGAATTCTTTTGATGAAGCGAACCAGCTGTCAAATGATAGCTCACAATCATTACAGGCCAATCTATATTTGATCATGATATTTAATTAATAATAAAAATTAAATTTTCAATGCATTTAGCTTCTATAATCTGCATTTATATCTATATATTTTTTCGTAAAATCCATTGTATAGACTGTAAAACTTTTTGTTCCCGTAAAAATTTCAATATCAAAATCAATATTTTCATTTTTCATGTATAATGAAGTTTTTTTCTCATCATAACTTTGATTTAACTTGCCATCTTGGACGATCTTTAAATCACCAAATTTGATTGATAATTTTTTTAAATTTATTTTAGGTCCAGCTTTTCCAATTGCCATCACAATTCTTCCCCAATTGGGATCTTCACCAGCAATTGCAGTTTTAACTAAAGGCGAGTTGGCTATTGAAAAGGCAATCTGTTTAGCTTCTATCTCTGATTTACATCTATTAACATTGACAGTGACAAACTTAGATGATCCTTCACCATCTAAAACCACCCTCTTAGCTAGATTTAATAAAACCTTATTTAAAGCTTTATCAAAATTTTGAATTTTTTTAT